>DATNLY010000090.1:0-4231 GCA_035602635.1 Opitutaceae bacterium
CCGTCGCCACCATGGTCTCCACGAGCGTGAAACCCCCCGGAGAAGCGGCGCGGCGAAGCCCCGCATTCGGACTCTTCCCCGGCGATGGACTTGTTAAGTGCAATGGGTGTCGGCTGTGTCTGGACCTAGCTCGTCTTGTCGTAATTGCATTGCAACACCGCGGGTATATCAACGAAATTCCTCGTCAAACAATCGTAATACGTAACCACCGCACCGCCACATGCCGCACCTGGGACTGATGTTCACGCTGGGGCTCCTGGCGGTCAACGGTTGGGGGCTGATGCTGGTGGCCGGGGCGTATTGGCGGAACCGCTGGTTCGCCCTTGCGCTCGGGCCATGGCTCGGCGTGACAGCGGTTTATGCGATAGAGTGCCACCACGGCCTTGGGCGTTCCCTTCCCGGGCTTGGGCTCCTTTCGTCCGTTGCCTCGATCGGCCTCATTGTCTTCAGCCTGGTGTCCTGGGAGCCGGCCTGGCTGAAGGGCCGCTGGACCGCCTCGGTCAGGGAGTGGCGCGCCGAGTTCGCGCCCCGCCGGACCCTCGGGTGCCTGGGGGTCTGTGCCTTCCTGTTTCTCTACGCGATGCTGTTCCGGTTCACGAACCCGAACATTGACGACTCCTCGGAGAAGATCGCGGACCTCTCCTTCATCTGCAGCTATTACACGGGCGCGACCATTCCCGTGCCCGACGCGTGGCTGTACCCGTACCTTTCAACTCAATATTACAGCTTCCAGCATTATGGCGCGGCGCTGATGGGCCGGATGCTGATGCTCACGCCGGGAATGGCGTACAACATCGCCTTCTGCGCGCTGGTCGCGCTGGCGGGAACCGCGTTCTCGGGTGTTGTCTTCATGCTGGCGAGGAAGGCCTGGGTGCGCGCTCTTGTCATCGCCGCATTCATCGTCGGCGGCTCTGGGGTGACCCTCCTGGTCCATGCCACCGAGACGAGGGTCCATCCCTGGACGGCGATGCGCTTCATAGGCAGCGCGCCGATGGACAGGGCCCCGCTCGGCCCCTGGCTCAAGGCGTACAACGCGAGGTTCGGCATCTGGGAGTCCCAGGGCCGGCCGATGGAGCTTCCCGGGGAGGTGTTCTCGTACGTGACCTACCTTGGGGACTATCACGCGCCTCTCTCGGGCTACTACCTCATGGGGCTCTGCGCGATGGCGATGATCCTCTGGGGGCGCCTTCGCCTGGCCAGGTATGCGGTCATCGCGGGCTGCACGCTGACCTGGACCGTGCTCGCCAACACCTGGGTGATCCCGCTCCAGGGGCTGCTCGTCCTCGCATGGCTGTTCGCGAACGGCCCCGACTGTCGCCGCCTCGTTCCCGCGGTCGCAGCGGGCGCGGCGGCCGTCTGGCTCGCGGCCTGGGTCTACCTTTCGGCCTTCACCGCCTCCACGGCCGACTATGCGGCGTCGCTCAGGATCGTCCCATGGAGGGAGCATACGCCCCCGCTCCTCTTCGCGCTCTTCATGCTCCCGACCCTCGCGCTGATCGCGCTCGGCCTCGTGTCCGGTGGCCCGCAGGGCCGCAGGCTCGGGATGCTCTGGCTCACGCTCCTCGTGTTCAGCGAGTACTTCTACGTGGACGATGTGTATTCGGGAATGTATGACAGGTTCAACACGACGCTCAAGTGGTGGCCCTGGGTGATGGCCGGGACCCTGATGACGCTCGGGCCCGTCGTCCTGGAGCGGGCCGCGCGGCGCTGGACGCGGGTCGCCGGGGCCTTCTTCTGCCTCTACCCCTGCTTCTATGCGGGGGACCTCTGGGGGGTGCTGCGGCACGGCCCTGAGGGCGCGGCCGGCCGGATGGAGGGGAGCGCCTACCTGACAAAGGAAGAGTTTCCCAGGCTCATGCTGGGGCGCCTCAGGGTGGAGAGGCCGGGCGTCGTCGTGGAGCGCCCCGGCAAGAAGGCCGCGTTCACGGACTACTCGGCGCTTCCCCTCCTGGCGGGCCACCGGATGTGGCTCGGCTGGTACGGGCACGAGCTGCTCTGGAGGGGGTATCCCGCGGACATAACCCGGAGGAGCGACCAGCTTGCGCTATTCTATTCGGGAGGCATGCCGGATGCCGGCCGCTGGCTCCTCGCCCAGGGGATCGACTACGTGCTCTGGTACAGGCCGGGGGACACGCCCGCGCTCTGGGAAAAGATCAACGCCGGGATCGGCCCGGGCTACGTTTGGACCGACATCCTCACGTACCCGGAGGCCGGGCGGCGCGCGGGATTCTGGCGGCGCATCCACTCCGCCGTGCGCTGACGGCCCAGCGGGCCCTAGGGCCGCTGGTCGCGAAGCTTCTCGAAGGTGTGGAGGGCCGCCCCCACGACCTGGTCCATGTTGAGGTAGCGGTACTGCGCGAGGCGCCCGATGAAGGTGACGCCCTTCTCCCTTTCCGCAAGCTCCCGGTAGCGGGCCGCGAGCGTGTCGCTCTCCGGCCCCGGGATGGGATAGTTGGGGTCGCTCTCCCCGGGCCGGTATTCCGCGGGGAACTCGCGCACGAGGTTGGAGCACGGGCTGAGCTGGCCGGTCACGTGCTTGAGCTCGACCGTGCGCGTGAACGGCTCCGGTCCGGGGTAGTTCACCTGGAGGACCGGCTGCACGAAGCCCCCCTCCGGGACCTGGTCCCGGGAGATTTCCTCCAGCGCGTAGCGCGCCGTGCGGTAGGGCAGAGGGCCGAACCTGCAGTCGAAGTACTCGTCCAGGGGCCCGGAGTAGATGAGATGGCGGTGCCGCACCCGCGGGAGGACCTCGCGGTAGTCGGTCTCAAGGCGCAGGTCCGCCTTCGAGGCCTCGAGGATGGCCTCGAACATCGGGTGGTAGCCCAGCTTCGGGAGCGCCTGGAACTCGTCGCGGAAGTAACGCTCGTCGAGCCCGGTGTGGATGGGTATCCGCCGGCATACCGACGGGTCGAGCGCCTCGGCAGGCCGCCCCCACTGCTTCTGGGTGTAGCCCTTGTAGAAGAACTCGTAGAGGTCCACCCCGACCGCCGAGAGGATCGCCTCCTTGGAATTGGCGGGAGCGGCGATCGGGACGGCGCTCTTCGCCAGGTACGCCTTGAAGTCGTCCTCGGTCGCCGCGGGGTTGCGGCTGAACTGGCGGAAGGTCCCCAGGTTGATCGGGAAGCTCCAGTAGGTCCCGCCGGCGAACACGTTCACGCGGTACTTCGCGTCGTGCCATTCGGTGAACCGGCTCAGGTAGGTGCGGACGAGCTCCGAGTTGGTTCGGAAGTAGTGGGGCCCGTAGACATGGAAGAAGAGGCCGTTGCGGTCCTTGCGGTCATGGCAGTTGCCGCCGATGTGGTCGCGCCGCTCCACGACCAGGCAGGTCCGCCCGATCGAGCCCAGGCGCTCGGCAAGGACGAGCCCGGAAAGGCCCGCCCCGACGATCAGGTAGTCGTAGCTGTCTCGCATCCGCTTTCAACCCAGCCTGAGCAGGTCGCGGTGCAGGCGCAATGCCTTGGGGGCGAAACCCCACAGGCGCACGGTCGCCTGGCCCCCGATGCGGTCGCGGAAATGGATGGGCACCTCGAGAAAGCCCTCGGGCTCTAGGAGGATGGCCATGGCGATGTTCGCCAGGTTAAAGTCCGGCGGTATCCGCCTCGCGGCGGCGGCGGCAAGGGGCGCCCTGTAGAGGCGGAACGGAACGTTCGTGTCATTCAGCTTGGTGCCCCTCGCGACCTTCAGGGACAGGCGCAGGACGCTGCTGATCAACCGGCGTGCCCGGCCGTCGTCGCGGGTCACCCGGCGCCCGTAGACCGCGGGGGCGTTGCTCCGCCGCTCCCAGACGCCTGCGAAACCGGCGGGTTCGCATTGCCCGTCGGAGTCTATCTGGAAGACGTAGGTCGCACCCATGGCCTCCGCCTCGATGTAGCCCACGAGGCAGCTCTGCCCATGGCCGCGGTTCGAGTGGCGGTGCACCCTGAGTTCCGGCCAGCCGAGCTCCGCGAGTCGCGCCGGCGTGGCGTCGGTCGACCCGTCGTCGACGACAAGGATGGAGAAGCGTCCGCTCCCGACGGTCCGCTCAAGCTCGGCCCTCCACTCGGAAAGGACCGGCCCAATCGCGTCCTGCTCGTTGTAGACGGGGACAACAAGGACAAGCTCAGGCGTCGGGGATGGCACGGTGCGTCGGGCGAATGGGTTGGCTGGAGTTGGCGGGTGATCGTCGCAGCCGGGGGAGAATCGACGCAACGCCAAACCCGTGCTCGGACACTCCGGGCGCCTCCCGAACACC
>DATNLY010000098.1:0-2808 GCA_035602635.1 Opitutaceae bacterium
TCCCTTGATCACCTTGGTCACACGATCCATCAACGCGGGCAGTGTCTGCGCCTCATTGAACACCGGAATCACCAAAGAAAATTCGCAACTCATGGCCACAACGGATAGTTGCGCCTGTTGGCCTTTCGTGCAATCCAGAAATTGCGGGTCCGCGATGTTGATTTTCCCTTCCACTCCGCTAGAGTGCGCACCCTATGTTACGAGCTGGCATCGTCGGGCTGCCCAACGTGGGCAAGTCCACACTCTTCAACGCCCTCACCCGCTCGCGGAAGGCCGAGGCGGCCAACTACCCGTTCTGCACGATTGAGCCCAATGTCGGGGTGGTGACGGTGCCGGACGACCGGCTCGCGGTGCTCCAGAAGATCGCCAAGACCGGCGTCGTCATCCCGGCGGCGGTCGAGTTCGTGGACATCGCCGGCCTGGTGGCCGGGGCGAGCAAGGGGGAGGGCCTTGGCAACCAGTTCCTGGGGGCCATCCGCGAGGTGGACGCCATCGTGCACGTCGTGCGCTGCTTCGAGGAGCCCGATGTCATCCACACGATGGGGTCCGTCGACCCGGTCAGGGACATCGAGGTCGTCACCACCGAGCTGATCCTGTCGGACCTCGACGCCGTCCAGAAGCGGATCGACAAGACCCAGAAGAAGGCGAAGAGCGGCGACAAGGAGGCCATTGTCGAGGTGGCGCTGCTGGAGCGGCTGGCACCGCACCTGAACGCCAACAAGCCCGCCAACGTCCTCGGCGCGAGCGAGGAGGAGGCGAGGCTGCTCAGGCATTTCCAGCTCCTGAGCGCAAAGCCCGTGATCTACGCCTGCAACGTCGCCGAGGGGGACTTGGCGACCGCGGAGAAGAACCCCTTCGTGCAGAGGGTCGCGGAGTTCGTGCGGGCGCACCACGACGCGGCCTACGTGCCGATCAGCGCGCGGATCGAGGCCGAGCTGATCGACCTGGCCCCGGACGAGGCCAAGGCCTTCCTCAAGGACCTCGGGGTCGACGACTCCGGCGTCTCGTCGCTGATACGGGCCACTTACGCGCTCCTGGGCCTGCAGACCTACTTCACGGCGGGCGAGAAGGAGGTCCGCGCCTGGACGATCAAGAAGGGCTGGAAGGCCCCGCAGGCCGCCGGGGTCATCCACACGGATTTCGAGAAGGGCTTCATCAAGGCCGAGGTCGTCTCGTACGGCGACCTCTCGACGCTCGGCAGCGTGGCCGCGGCGCGCGAGGCCGGCAAGTACAGGCTGGAGGGCAAGGACTATGTCTTCAGGGACGGCGACGTCGCCCTCTTCAGGTTCAACACGTGACGTCACCCCGCCCGGCCCGATTTACCCCATGAGACATCCCCTAGCCCCAATGCTGGCCCTCCTCGGCCTCGTGGCCTCGGCCGCGGCGGCGACCGCGGCCCCCGACTCGTCCGTTCGCGCGGCCGCCCGGGCCGACTACGCCAACATCTGCGCCCGCTGCCACAACCCCGACGGCAGCGGCTACGCCAACATGGGCATCCCCACCTTTCTCGACCGGCAGTGGCAGGGCGCGCATACCGACGCCGAGCTCGCTCTGGCGATCCGCAACGGCTCGAACGGGCGCATGCCTGCGTTCGGGGCGACCGTCCCGCAGGCCGAGATCGACGCCCTCGTGGACTTTGTCCGCGAGTTCGCACCCAAGGCTACCGGCGGGGCGAAACGCCCCACCGCCCCGGAACCGCCCCCTGTCCCGATCGAGCCCTCGCTCACCCCGCCCGGACACGGCGCGGGGCCGGTCGTCCTCGGCCAACTCGGGGTCTACACGCAGCACAACAACAACGCCCGCACCGGCGCCAACCTGAGCGAGACCACGCTCACCCCGGCCAACGTGAACGCGCGCCAGTTCGGGCTGCTCTTCCGCCATGTCGTCGACGAGCAGGTGTTCGCGCAGCCGCTCTACGTGCCCGACCTCGCGATCGCCGGCGGGCGCCACAACGTCGTCATCGTCGCCACGGCCGCGAACACGCTCTACGCCTTCGACGCGGACCGCGACTCCCCGGCCTACTGGAGGGTCAACCTTGGCCTGGCCGGAAGCGTGGAGCAGCACCACTTCTGGTGCCTGGATATCCTGGGCGACATGGGGATCGTCGGGACGCCCGTCATCGATCCGGCCGCGCGGACCCTGTACGTCGTCGCCCTCACCTACGAAAGCGGAGGATTCGTGCAGAGGCTGCACGCGCTGGACATCACCACCGGCTCGGACAGGCCGGGGAGCCCCGTCGTGATCAAGGCCGACGACTTTGATCCCATCCTCCAGAACCAGCGCCCCGCCCTGCTCCTTGCCAACGCCAGCGTCTACGTCGGCTACAGCTCCCACTGCGACGTGGGGACCTACCACGGCTTCCTCTTCCGCTTTGACCCGAGGACCCTCGAGCGAAAGGGCGTCCTGAACCTCAGCCCGGGCGCCGATGGCAACAGCATCTGGCAGTCGGGACAGGGTCCCGCCGCGGACGAGGATGGCACGATCTATTTTGTCACCTCCAACGGCACGTGGGACGGCGACCAGAACCTGAGCGACAGCTTCCTCAGGGTGGATCCCGATCTGCACGTGCGCGACTGGTTCACGCCGACGAACTACGAGGACCTCGACAAGCGCGACCATGACCTCAATTCCTCGGGCGCCATGCTGATCCCCGGGACCCGCGAGGTCATGGGCGCCGGCAAGGAGGGCATCCTGTACCTGGTCGACAGGGACCACCTTGGCCACCTCGGCGACGAGCACGCGGTGCAGCACTTCCGCGCGGCCAAGGGCGAGGTGAACGGCGGGGCCGTCTATTGGAAGAGCGCGCAG
>DATNLY010000100.1:0-3714 GCA_035602635.1 Opitutaceae bacterium
TCGAGCCGATCATGAGCGTCGAGGTGACGACACCCGACGAGTACCAGGGCGACCTGATCGGCGACGTCCTGCGCCGCCGGGGCGTGATCCTTGGGCAGGAGAACAAGGCCGGCGCCTGCATCATCGCCGCGACCGTTCCCCTGGAGACCCTCTTTGGCTACGTGACGGACATCCGCTCCCTCTCGAAGGGACGCGCCAGCGCCTCGGTCACGCCGTCGCACTTCGAGCAGGTTCCCAACTCGCTCCTGCAGAAGATCGTCGACGAGACCAGCAAGGGCCCCGCCCGCACCTAAACCCGTTCTTTTTACGTCATGAAAGGCCAACGCATTCGCATCAAACTCCAGGGCTTCGACTACCGGGTCATCGACCAGTCGGCCCAGGACATCGTCGAGACTGCGAAGCGCTCGGGCGCGCGCGTGTCCGGCCCCATCCCGCTGCCCACCCGCATCGAGAAGCTTTCGGTCAACCGTTCGCCGCACGTCGACAAGAAGTCGATGGAGCAGTTCGAGACGCGCACTCACAAGCGCCTCATCGACATCATCGAGCCCACCGCCCAGACGGTGGACGAACTCAAGAAGCTCAACCTGCCCTCGGGCGTCGACATCACCATCAACGTCTAAAGTCCACAGTTAGCAGTTGCCCGCGTGCCCTGATGGGGCACCTCCGGGTCCCTCTAATGTAGGTCAAAACGGAACCCATCCACCTACCGCTTAGCCCATGATCTCCTCACTCCTCGGCAAAAAAATCGGCATGACCCAGGTCTACGACGCTCAAAACGTCCTGGTCCCGGTCACCGTGGTTGAAGCCGGCCCATGCGCCGTGATCCAGGTGAAGACCGTGGAGTCCGACGGCTACAACGCCGTGCAGATCGGGTTCTCGAGCAAGAAGGCCAAGAATTCCAGCAAGGCGGAGCTCGCCCATGCGAAGAAGGCCGGCGTCGAGAACGCCCCCCGCGTGCTCTCCGAGGTCCGCCTGGCCGCCTCGCCCGCGCTGAAGGTGGGCGACGTCGTCACCGTGTCCGCATTCCAGGAGGGCCAGCTGGTCGACGTGATCGGGATCACCAAGGGTAAGGGCTTCCAGGGCGTCGTGAAGCGCTTCCGCGTCGCCGGCGGCCCGGCGGCGCACGGCTCCATGTTCCACCGCCGGATCGGGTCGATCGGCATGCGCCAGACCCCCGGGCGCACGTGGAAGAACCAGGCCATGCCCGGGCACATGGGAAGCGAGCGCCGCACCGTCCAGAACCTGCGCGTCGTCAAGGTCATCGCGGACAGGAACCTGATCCTCGTGAAGGGCGCCATCCCCGGGGCCAACGGGGACGACGTCCTCGTCCGCCTGGCGATCAAGGGCCAGCAGACCAAGGCCTGAACCCCGGAGGAAATTTGAGAGCCATGAAATTCACAGTATTCAGCCCCGACGGCACAACGAGCCGCGAGCAGGAGTTCGCGGGCCTACCCACCTTTGAGGGCGACAAGGGCCTGCAGGCCGTCAAGGAGGTCATCGTCGCCATCAACGCCAACAACCGCCTCGGCACGCACTCGACCAAGACGCGCGCGGAGGTCAGCGGCGGCGGCAAGAAGCCCTGGCGCCAGAAGGGCACGGGCCGCGCCCGCGCCGGCTCCAACCGCTCGCCCCTGTGGTCCGGCGGAGGCGTCGTCTTCGGCCCCAAGCCGCGCGACTATGACAAGAAGGTCAACGGGAAGGTGAGGGCGCTCGCCTTCAGCCGCGCCCTCTTCGACCGCGCCACCGCCGGCGAGATCGCCGTGATCGAGAACTTCGGGTTCACGGTCTCCAAGACAAGGGTGGTCGACAAGGTCGTCGGGCTGATCGCGCCCAAGGGCAAGATCCTGCTGGTCGACGCCCCCTTCGCGCCGGCGACCCGGCTGGCCGCCCGCAACATCGGGCGCGTCTCGCTCCAGGAGGCGGCCAAGCTGAACACCCTCGATCTCGCGCAGTACAGCAAGATCATCGTGAGCACAAAGGCCCTCGAGGCCATCATCGCCCGCGTGGCGGGGGAGAGGAACTGATGAACGCCGACAAGGTACTCAAGGGCATGCTCCTCACGGAGAAGGCCGGCAAGCAGTCCTCCGCCCTCGGCCAATACACCTTCGAGGTGTTCAAGGGCGCCGACAAGCACGCCATCGCGGCGGCCGTCGAGGCGACCTTCAAGGTCACCGTCCGCCGGGTGAACACCATGAACTACCGCGGCAAGAACAAGAAGAGCCGCACGGGCCAGCCCAGCACGACCTCCGACTACAAGAAGGCCATCGTGACGCTGAAGACCGGCGACAAGATCGAGCTCCTCTAAAGGCGAGACCGGCAACCCAACACACCCGCCATGCCCATCAAGCATTTCCGCCCCCTCACCCCCTCCCAGAGGTTCACCTCGCTGAACAAGCCCGTGGGCCTCTCAAAGAAGCGCCCGGTGCGCGCGCTCACCGAGACCAAGAACAGGTCGGGCGGGCGCAACGTGTACGGGCGCGTCACGTCGCGCCGCATCGGCGGCGGCCACAAGCAGCTCTACCGCATCATCGACTTCAAGAGGGACATCCTGGACATCCCGGCCCGGGTGGAGGCGATCGAGTACGACCCCAACCGCACCGCGCACATCGCCCTCCTCCACTACACGAACGGCGTGAAGCGCTACATCCCGGCGCCGGAGGGCCTGAAGGTCGGCGACCGGATCGTCGCGTCGAACGCGGCGGCCACGAACGACTTCACGGTCGGCAACAGCTTCCCGCTGTCCACCATCCCGCCCTCGACGCGCCTGCACTGCATCGAGATGGTCCCGGGCAAGGGCGCCCAGATGGGCCGCTCCGCGGGCACCAGCATCGAGCTGATCGGCATCGAGCACGGCAACGCCCACCTCAAGATGCCGTCCGGGGAGATCCGGATGGTCAACGCCAAGTGCCGCGCGACGATCGGCGTCGTCGGCAACGGCGACCAGGCCAACCGCTCGCTCGGCAAGGCCGGCCGCAACCGGTGGCTCGGCCGCCGGCCCGTCACCCGCGGCGTCGCAATGAACCCGGTCGACCACCCGAACGGAGGGGGCCAGGGCAAGTCAAAGGGCGGCGGCGGCCGCCAGCAGATCGTCTCCCCGTGGGGCCAGCTGGCGAAGGGCTTCCCGACGCGCAAGCGCACCCTGATATCGAGCAACTTCATTCTGATCCGCAAGAACGGGCGCCCGCCGCGCAACAAGAAGTAACCTCATCCGCACCGCACCATGGCACGTTCAATCAAGAAAGGCTTTTTCGTAGATTACCACCTGCTCGAGAAGATCGAGAAGGCGGTGAAATCGGGCGCGCGCAAACCGATCCAGACCTGGTCGCGCCGCTCGACGATCACGCCCGATTTCATCGGGCAGACCTTCAACGTGCACAACGGAAAGGCCTTCGTCGCCGTGTACGTCACGGAGAACATGGTCGGCCACAAGCTCGGCGAGTTCGCACTCACGCGCATCTTCAAGGCCCACGGCGGTATGACCCGCAAGGAAATCTAAGGAAACCCGCCCATGGAAATTCAAGCACTCACACGCAACGCCCGCATGTCGCCCAAGAAGGTGCGCGAGGTGGCCCGCACGATCCAGGGTCGGATGGCCAACGACGCTGTAGAGTACCTCACGCTCATCCCCCGCAAGTCAGCGCGGCTCATCGCGAAGACGCTGAAGAGCGCGATCGCGAACGCAGAGCACAACGAAAACGTCGCGGCGGACTCCCT
>DATNLY010000032.1:0-5516 GCA_035602635.1 Opitutaceae bacterium
GCCGCAACGTCCATGTGAGCGACTGCACGGTCAACGCCATCAACGACGACGCCATCGTCCTGAAGAGCTCCTTCGCCCTGGGCAGGTTCCGCGACAGCGAGAACATCACGATCACCGGGTGCGAGGTCACCGGCTACGACCCGGGCTCGTTCTTCGACGGCACCTACCGGCACGAGCAGGCGAAGGCGGTCGACCGCGACGGCCCCACCGGCCGCATCAAGCTGGGGACGGAGTCCAGCGGCGGATTCAAAAACATCGTGATCGCGAACTGCGTCTTTGAGCGCAGCCGCGGCCTGGCGCTCGAGACCGTCGACGGCGGGACGATCGAGGACGTGACGATCACCAACATCGCGATGCGCGACCTCTGCAATGCCTCGATCTTCCTGAGGATCGGCAACCGGGCCCGCAGCCCGGCCGGGACCCCCGTCGGGACGATCCGCGGCGTGACGATCAGCCACGTTGTCGCGACGGACGTCGACGCCCGCTATCCCGTGATCATCGCCGGCCTTCCCGGCCACCCGGTCCAGGACGTCCGGCTGAGCGACATCCGGATCGTGTCGCGGGGGGCCCTGACGCTGGACGACGTCGCGAAGCAGCCGGCCGACCTCGTGAACACATTCTTCCTGCGCGGACCCGGCGTCACGGGGCCCCGCGACCCCTACAGCCCGCCCGAGCAGGAGAAGGCCTATCCCGAGCCCTCGATGTTCGGGCTCCTTCCGGCCTACGGGGTCTACGTGCGCCATGCGAGCGGCCTCGAGTTCCGCGACGTCGACCTGGGCTTCGCCAAGGACGACACCCGCCCTGCCGTCGTCCTCGACGACGTCGCCGGGGCGTCCTTCGAGCACGTGAACGCCCAGCGCGCCGGCGGGGCGCCGTTCTTCGTGCTTCGGGGCGTGACGGATTTCTCGGTCGGGGACTCCTCCGGCGTGCCGGACACCCGGGTCGCCAAGGCGGACAACCAGTCGCTCTGAGCCCGGCGATCCTCCCCGATTCGCAATTCCCGCGCAACCCGTCTAGGATCGGCGGATGCAGATAGGAATCGACAGCTTCGCGTCCTCGATCGCCGACCCCGTCACGGGCGTCACGCTCAGCCATGCGGAGCGGATGAGGAACCTGCTGGCCGAGATCGAGCTGGCTGACAAGGTGGGGCTCGACGTCTTCGGGATCGGCGAGCACCACCGTCGCGAATTCCTGGACGCGTCGCCGGCCGTCATCCTCTCGGCGGCGGCGGCCCGGACGACCCGGATCCGCCTGGCGAGCGCCGTCAAGGTCCTTAGCGCCGACGATCCCGTGCGGGTCTTCCAGGACTTCGCGACGCTGGACCTCATATCGCAGGGCAGGGCGGAGATCGTCGTCGGCCGCGGCTCGTTCACGGAGGCGTTTCCGCTGTTTGGCCTGGAGCTCGGCGACTACGATGAGCTCTTTGCCGAGAAGCTCGACCTGCTCCTGAGGATCCGCGCGGGCGAGCATGTCACGTGGTCCGGCCGGCACCGGGCCCCCCTGACGGGCCAGGGCGTCTACCCGCGCCCCGTCCAGGATCCGCTCCCCATTTGGATCGGGGTGGGGGGGACCCCGGAGTCCTTCGTCCGCGCCGGCGAGCTCGGGTTGCCGCTCATGGTGGCCATCATAGGCGGCGAGCCGAGGCAGTTCAGGCCGCTGGTAGACCTTTACCGGGAGGCCGGGCGCCAGGCGGGCCACGCCGCGGAGCGGCTCCGGGTCGGCGTGCACGCAATCGGGTTCCTGGGCAGGACCACGGGCGAGGCGGCGGATGACTTCTACCCGGGCTTCGCGCAGACGTTCACGAAGATAGGCAGGGAGCGCGGGTGGCGCGCCACGACCCGGGCCCAGTTCGACGCCACGCGCGGGCCCGCCGGGGCGTACCTGATCGGCGACGCCAGGACCGTCGCCGAGAAGATCCTCCATGTGAACCAGGCCCTCGGCGGCGTGTCCCGGATCACCTTCCAGATGAGCGTCGCGGCGATGGCGCACGAGAAGATGGCGCGCTCGATCGAGATCCTGGGAAGGGACGTGGTCCCCCTGGTCTCAAGGGCCCTGAGCGCCTGAGGATCGCGGTGGGAGCCGCGCGCCCAATTGACAAATCGCACGCCTGCCGCATCGTTCAGCCCCCGGCCCGGGCGGCCCTCCCGCCCGCCGGCGAACCCTTGCCCCGGCCATAGCGTCTTGCCCCCGCCTACCCCATGAACACCCCGAATTCACCCCTCCGCCTGCTCACGGCGCTCCCGTGCGCATTCGTCGCCCTTGCCGCCCACCTTGGCCTGTTCCAGGCCGCGGCGAACGCGCAGCAGCCGCCCCCCGGCGCCCCCCGCACCTACCACCCGGGCGGCCTCATTCCCGCGCCGACGAAGGAGCTCATCTACGTTGCGCTTCCCGGCACCCTCGAGGGGTCGTGGGACCAGAACGGCAACGGCATCGTCGTCCTCGACGCCACGAACAACTACAACTTCATCAAGCGGATCCCGACCTGGTTCGTCCCGGCGAGCGACTTTCCCCTGCAGGTGTCGGGGATGGACGCGAGCCCCGCGACCCAGATGGTCTATGTGGCGGCCCGCGGCCGGCTCTGTGCCATCGACGTGAGGACGGAGAAGATGGCCTGGGACAACGACTATGACGGCCAGGGCTTCGAGCGGCCCCAGGTGTCGCCCGACGGCTCGTTCATGTACGTCGGCTCGAACCTGCGGGACTTCTGGTACGTCATCAACCCGGCGACCGGGGCCCTCATCACAAGGGTCCACTCGCCGCTCAGCCCGGGCGCGCACAACCTGAACCTGAGCCTGGACGGCAAGCTGGCCTTCATGGCGCCGAACGGGCCGGTCATGGGACTGGCGGACACGACGACGAACACGCTCCTGAAGACGATCGCCTTCCCCGACCACGTCCGCGTCTTCGTGATCAACCACGACGCTTCGCTGATCTACTCCAACCTCAACAACCTGCTGGGCTTCGTCATCGTCGACGTGAAGTCGGGCAAGATCATCCAGAAGGTGGAGGTCCAGAACGCCGGCTGGCCCGGAAACTGGACCCCCGAGGTGCGCATGCACACCCCGCACGGCTGCCCGAGCCACGGGATCGCGCTCACCCCCGACGAGAAGGAGCTGTGGCTGGACGACAGCCTGAACAAGTGCATCCACGTCTTCGACAATACCCAGATGCCCCCGGTGGAGGTCAGTCAGATCAAGACCACCTCCGGCCCGTACTGGATCACGATGGGCCTGGACGGCAAGCGGGCCTACATCTCCTCGGGCGACGTGATCGACGTGAAGACCCACGAGATCGTCGGCAGGCTGCGGGACGAATACGGGCGCACCATGTACAGCGAGAAGGTCCTGGACATGCTTTTCGAGCACGGGAAGCTGGTCCGGGTCTCCAACCAGTTTGGCAACGGACAGGCGCCCGCGGCCGCGGTGGCGGGGAATTGACCCGGCGCCCGACCCCCGCCGGCGGCGGGGCCCCGGCCCGGGCCGGGGAATGTTTCTTGGCGCCACGGGGCTGAACACCGCTAAGGTCCCGCCGATGGCAACCGGCTCCTTCCTCGGAAACGCGCGCTGGGCGGAGCGCGGGGGCTCCCTCCCTTTCAAGATCGCGCTCATTCGCTGGACGTCGTCCCAGGTCCGTGCGTTCGCCTTCTTCAACAATATCGTCCTCATCGCGGCGTTCCTGGGCATGGGCCTCGGGGTCGCCCTGGGCCGGCGCCACCCGGGGCTCGTCCACCTCGCGCTTCCCTCGCTCCTGGCCGTGTCGGTCCCGCTGGCGTTCTCGGAGAGGCTCGGGCTCGTCCACCTCTATTTCCCGGACAACAGCATCATGCTCTGGGTCGTGGGCCTCGTGCCCGCAAACCCGGCGGTCTTCGCCCGCAACATCGCGATCTTCCTCGGGCTCATCACGGCGATCGTCGCCGTGTTCGCTTTCTGCAGCGTCCCCCTGGGACACCTGTTCTCCCGGATGCCCGCGCTCAGCTCGTACGCGTGGGACCTTTCCGGCTCGCTCGCCGGCGTCGTCGCCTTTGCCGCGGCGTCGGGCCTCAATTCGGGGCCGCCAGTCTGGCTCGCGCTCGGCTGCCTGCCGTTTGCCCTCCTGATCCGCAGGCCCCTGGCGTTCGCGCTCGCGGCCGCGGTCGTCGCCCTCGGCGCGCACTCGGTCCAGCGGGCGGTGTTCTCTCCCTACAACCGGATCGACATCTCGCCCCCTCTGCCGGCCTTCACGGAGCTCAGCGTGAACAGGGACTTCCACCAGAACATCTACGACTTCTCGCCGGCGCACCTCTCGGATGCGTCCCTCTCCGCCGGCGACCGCGCCTACCTTGGGCTGGTGCAGGAGCTCTACAACCTCCCGTTCGAGGTGAACCGCAGCCGTGGCTCCGCGCTTATCGTGGGTGCGGGCACGGGCAACGACGTCCTGTTCGCGCTCAGGCACGGCTACGGGAGGGTGGTGGCCGTCGACATCGACCCGCAGATCATCGCCCTCGGCAGGAAGCTCAACCCGCAGAGGCCCTACCAGGACCCCAGGGTGAGGGTCGTGGTCGACGACGCCCGGGCCTTCTTTGCAAAAGGGTCGGCCGGGACCTACGACATCGTATGCTACGGCCTCCTCGACTCGCACGCCATGAGCTCAGCGATGTCGACCCTGCGGCTGGACAACTACGTCTACACGGAGGAGGGGATCCGCTCGGGCTGGAGCCACGTGGGGCCGGCCGGCCACCTTGCGCTCTCCATGTCGTGCGTCGCCGGGGACTGGTTCTTCAACCGCATGTATTGGACGATCGCAAAGGCAACGGGAAGGGAGCCGCTCGCCTTCTTCTCCCCGATCCACGGCGCCGTCACCTTCCTGGTCGCCCGGGACGGCGTGCGCCTCGACAGGGCCGCGATGTCGCGCCGCACGGGCCTGGAGCCGCTGGCGGCGGAGAGGGACACCCTGACGACGAGCGACGACTGGCCCTTCCTGTACATCAGGCCGGGCGTCGTCCCGTGGGGCTACATCGTCGTCCTCTCCTACATCCTCGCCCTCGCCCTTGTCACCGTGAGGCCCGTGTTCGGCCTCGGCTCCCCCGGGGCCTCCCCGTTCGACTGGCCGCTCTTCTTCATGGGGGCGGCCTTCCTCCTGATTGAGACCCGCGGGGTCACGAGCATCTCGCTCCTCTTCGGCTCGACCTGGGTCTCGAACGCGGCCGTGTTCAGCGGGATCCTCGCCATGGTCCTCGCGGCGACGCTGGTCGTGAGGGGCCGGCGCTGGAGCAACCCGCTCCCATGGTTCGTCCCCCTGCTCGCGTCGGTGGCGCTCCTCTGGTGGTTTCCGCTCGGCTGGCTGCACACGCTTCCCCTTGCGGCCCGGGGCCTCATTGGGGGGCTCCTCACCGGCATGCCGGTCGGGTTCGCGGGGATTGTCGTGCCCATCCTCCTGCAGCGGTCGGCGTCCGCCACGGAGTCCCTGGGGGCGAACCTGCTGGGGGCCGTTGTCGGCGGGTGCCTTGAATACTACTCGATGATCGGGGGGCTGCGGTC
>DATNLY010000120.1:0-3221 GCA_035602635.1 Opitutaceae bacterium
CAGAATGCCGTGAAATGGCCGTCGCGGGGCTTCTGGCCGGCGCGGCTGGCCAGGACGAATTTCTCAACGGCGAGGTAGCCCTGGCGCGCCCGCTCAGGGTCTATGCCCAGGTCGCGGCCCTTTCTCAGGCAGTGCTCGCAGAAGCAGGTGGTGCGCGACGGGTCGACCCGGGAGCTCTGCGAGATGTTGAGGACGTCGAGCACGCCGCTCTGGCGCTCCGAGCCCCACATGATGCCGTCGATGGGGTACGAGCGGGTGTAGTCCTCCATCAGGCCCAGGGTGAGGGCGCGGTACAGCGGGTTGTTGAAGCACCGGCCGGCCGGGTTTTTTTCGCTTCGGCGGCCGTGGATGTCGATTTCGTACATCGGCTCCCAATGCGCGATCCTGGGGCGGTTGTTGTCCTCGATTACCCAGGCGAAGGTCTTCATGCCGCGCCCGTGGCAAAGGGTGAGCGCCCGGTCGAGCAGGTCGGCACTGCCCGCCTCGGGCGCGCGCATGTCCTCGTAGGTCATGCCGCTGCCCTCGTAGTACTGCATGTGCGGAATGGCGAAATTGCCGCCTCGGAAGCCGGGAGAGTCGATGCCGGCGCGATGAGGCTCGTGGGTGTAGATGAACGGGAAGAGGGTGTTCACGCCCCCTCGCGCCTGCATGTCGTCGAGCATCCGCTCGAAGCCCGGCTGGCCAAGCGGGGCCGTGCTGATCGGCATGCCTATCATAGTGTCCCTGCTGGCTGGGGAGGGGGTGGCGGCCCCCAGAAGCTTGGAGCCGGCCAGGGTGGCGCCGGCGGCCACGGAGGTGATCCTGAGGAATTCTCTTCGGTTCATGTCCACAGCATCCTGCGCATTGCGCCGGAGGCAAGTGGGAGGCACCTATCCCCCCATTCTAAAACGAAGTTGCCCGTCGCAGGGCGCCCAGTACTGTGGCCCCGCTTTCATGACCCCCAAAAGACCCCTTCGACGGCTGGCAGCGCTCGCGTTTGCCGGGATCGCCGGCGCGGCGTTCGCCGCCCCGCGGGTTCCCCTGGAGGACTTTGCCCACGATCCGGACGTCAGGAACATGCAGCTTTCCCCCGACGGCCAGTATGTGGCCTTCCTGCACGACTACATGGGTCATCCCACGATCTGCAGCGAGCCGGTGGGCACGTCGAACGTCCTGCAGTTTGACCTGGGGATCGCCCTTCCCATCGGCCCGGCGGTGCAGAAGGGCGTGTCGGGCTACACGTGGATCGGTGACGACCGCCTGCTGCTGACGACCAATGTCTGGAACTTCTACTGGTACGGGACAGTGGCGGCAAACAGGGACGCCAAGGAGATGACGCCGATCAGCGGTCTCGAGCTGATACCTCACAGCTCGGGCATCCTTCTTAATGTGAATCTTGAGGGCCTTCTCTGGGCCTCCCAGAGCATCTACAAGTTCTACGACGAGGACCGGAGCATCCTGATGCTCGACGACCACTCCTACAACGGAACCTCGATGCTCTATCCGGACGTCGTCAAGGTCAACTCCTTCACCGGCGGCCAGGAAACGGTGATGAGGAACCCCGGCAACGTGAGGTCCTGGGGCGTCGATCACCGCGGCCAGGTGAGGATCCGCCTCGCCGACCTGGGTGGCCCGAATTTCGAGGTCACGTACCGCGAGGACGACGACTCCCCGTGGCGAAAGCTCGGCCTTCCCAAGGGCATGGCCAAGCCCAACTCGTTTCAGTTCGACAGTGACAACAAGCACATCTTCGTGTCGGCGCTCTCCCCGGAAAAGCGCAAGGCCCTGTACCGGCTGGATCCCGACGACGAAGGCAAGGAGGAGCTTGTCGCAAGCGACCCGGAATACGACGTGATCCAGGAGGAGCCGAAGATCACGCCCTACATAGACGGGATCCGCCTTTGCAGGTCCGTGTTCTCGGAGAAGAAGGGCTCCCTCCTCGGGGTGTGGTACCTGCGGGAGGCCCCGAGGGTGAAGTGGTTCGACAAGGACTTCGCCGGCTTCCAGCGGGCGGTCGACCGGGCGATGCCCAACACGGTCAACCTCTATGCCGGCAACTCGCGCGACGAGAAGCGCGTCCTGTACTTCTGCTTCTCCGACAGGGATCCGGGGACCTATGTCCTCCTGGACGCAGAGAAGCGGTGGATACACCCCATCGCCAAGCTGATGCCGCAGATCGTGCCCGCCCAGATGGCCGAGATGCTCTCCATTGCGTATCCCTCCCGGGACGGCCTGACCATCCACGGCTACCTGACCCTGCCCGTCGGCTATCCCGCCAGGCGTCTCCCGCTGATCGTCATGCCCCACGGGGGCCCTGCGGTGCGCGACGTATGGGGATTCGACCCGCTGGTGCAGTTCCTGGCAAGCCGCGGGTATGCGGTACTCCAGATGAACTACCGCGGCTCGCCGGGATACGGGCAGGAGTTCTTCGACAAGGGCCTGCGGCAGATCGGGGCCGCGATCCAGGATGACATCGAGGACGGCGCGAAGTGGGCGGTGGCGCAGGGCATAGCGGATCCGGGGCGCGTCGCCATAGTGGGGGGAAGCTACGGCGGGTATTCCGCGCTCTTCGCCCTCGGGCACAATCCCGGGCTGTTCAAGTGCGGCATCTCGATCGCAGGCGTGACCGACTGGATAAAGATCTACCACAGCCTCGACGACCCCGAGTACAAGTACGCCCGCAAGTACTGGAAGGAGCACATCGGCGACCCGAGGACCGACGAGGCGTTCCTGAGGTCGATCTCGCCTGTGAATTTCGCCGACAAGATCACTGCGCCGCTGCTCATGATCCAGGGGACGGAGGACTTTGTGGTGCCCCCCGAGCAGGCGCATGAGATGGTCGCGGCTCTGGAGTCGGCCGGGCGCAGGCCGCAGAGCCTGTTCATCTCCGACGACACCCACTACCTGAGCTCGGCGCGGGCCCGGCGGCAGGGGTATGCGGCCATCGAGGCATTCCTCGAGCAGAACCTGGGGGCGGGAGTGCCGCCGCTCTAGAACAGCTAGGCCGCGCCGCCAGGCGAGAACGCCGGTACGACGGGTGAGCCGCGCCGCAGCTTGGACGCCAGGAACCTCTTGATGTCACCCACCGTCCGGAACGGGCGCAGCTCCTCGTTGTCGATCGAGACTTGGAGCACGTCCTCGGCCAGGAACACGATCTCCATCATGGTGAGCGAGTCGATCGCGAGGTCCTCGATCAGCCTGAGATTGTCGTCGGGCCGGCTCAGCTTTGCCCTCGCCTCCCG
>DATNLY010000129.1:0-2136 GCA_035602635.1 Opitutaceae bacterium
CGCGATCGGCACAGGAGGCCCCCGCCTAATGAGGCCTATGAGACTTGGTTAAGCGGCGGGCCGGGGGCCCATTGCGAGGCGCGCACAATTATCGTGTGGCCCCGGGGCCGCCGCCCCGCCATGGTGGTTTCCCCAATACGCGCCAATCCGCGGCCCCCAGCGGCAGCATTCCCAACCTCCCTCCCTCACGTGTCCAAAGCAGAGATACTCCAGCGGATCAGAAACGAGAAGGTCATCGCGCTCATCCGGGCCGACAGCTCCGACAGCCTACTGGAATGCGCGCGGGCCCTGCTGGCCGGCGGGCTCGGCGTCATCGAGCTGACGATGACGACCCCGAATGCCATCGCGGTGCTCGCCAAGGTGTCGCGCGAGCTCCCGGGGATCACGCTGGGGCTGGGGACGGTGCTCGACGCCGGGGTGGCCAGCGAGGGCGTGGCCGCCGGCGCCAGGTTCATCGTCACGCCGTGCGTGCGCCCGGATGTCATCGCCGCCTGCCGGGGCCAGGACGTGCCCGTCCTGGCCGGGGCGCTGACGCCGACCGAGGTGGCCAATTCCTGGGACATGGGAGCCGACGTCATCAAGATCTTCCCGGCCGAGTTCTTTGGGCCGGCCTACATCAAGTCGCTCCGGGGCCCCTTCCCGAAGATCGAGCTCCTCCCGACGGGCGGCGTCACTCCGCAGACGGTGGGTGAGTTCCTCAGGGCGGGCGCCTTCGCGACGGCCGCCGGCAGCTCGCTCATCGCCCCCGCGGCGCTGAAGGCCCGCGACTGGGCGCAGATCACCGCGCGCGCCCAGGAATTCGTCAAGGCCGCCGCCGCCGCCTGACACCCCCCATCCCATGAGCCTCACCATCAAGCCCGCCAAGGAAGCCGCCTATGAACAGATCTCGCTCGGCGAGGTCATGCTCCGTTTCGATCCCGGCGAGACCCGCATCCGCGTGGCGCGCGAGTTCACGGTGTGGGAGGGCGGCGGCGAGTACAACACGTCACGGGGGCTGCGGAAGTGCTTCGGCCTGCGGACCGCGGTCGCCACGGCGCTGGTCGACAACGAGGTGGGCCACCTGGTCGAGGACTTCATCATGCAGGGCGGCGTGGACACCGGCTTCATCAAGTGGAGGGAGGACGACGGCATAGGGCGCACCGTGCGCAACGGGCTCAACTTCACCGAGCGCGGCTTCGGCGTCCGGGGCGCCGTCGGGGTGCCGGACCGCGGCAACACGGCCGCAAGCCAGCTCAAGCCGGGCGACTTCGACTGGGAGCACATCTTCGGCAAGCTGGGCGCCCGCTGGTTCCACACGGGCGGGATCTTCGCGGCGCTTTCCGAGACGACCGCCGCCCTCACCATCGAGGCCGTCAAGGCCGCCAAGAAGCACGGCACCATAGTCAGCTACGACCTCAACTACCGCCCGTCGCTCTGGAAGACGATCGGCGGCCTGAAGGCGGCCCGCGAGGTGAACCGCGAGATCGCCAAGTACGTCGACGTGATGATCGGCAACGAGGAGGACTTCACCGCCTCGCTCGGCTTCGAGGTCGCGGGAGCGGGCGACCAGCCGGGCTCGATCGAGATCGATGCGTTCAGGGCGATGATAAAGACCGCCGTCGCGGAGTTCCCGAACTTCAAGGTTGCCGCGACCACGCTTCGCGAGGTCATCACCGCGACCCGCAACAACTGGGGCGCCATCCTTTACCACGACGGCAAGTTCCATGAGAGCCGGTCCTACCCGGGGCTGGAGATTCTCGACCGCGTCGGCGGCGGCGACAGCTTCGCCAGCGGGCTTCAGTTCGGCTTCCTCGAGTTCAACGACCCGAAGAAGGCGGTCGAGTACGGGGCGGCCCACGGCGCCCTTGCCTCGACGACGCCGGGCGACACGTCGATGGCGACGAGAAAAGAGGTCGAGAAGCTGATGAAGGGCGGCGGCGCCCGCGTGGTGCGCTAGGAGCCGGCGGCGGCCCGCCAGGGCGCCGCAGACGGATGTTGATTGCCGGCCGGGCCTGTCCTAGGCACTTGGGCTTGCCGGGGACCCCCACATGAACCGCCGCGAATTCATTCGCACCTCGCTTGTCCTTTCCGCGGGCGCCGCGGCGGCCCGCAGGACGTGGGGCCAGGCGGCGCTCCTGGCGGCACCGGCCCCCGCGA
>DATNLY010000249.1:0-3196 GCA_035602635.1 Opitutaceae bacterium
CCTCGGGCGCGAGCGCGACCTGCATTTCAGGGGGGACGGGTCGCTCGTCTCGGCCGCGGACGTCGACGCGGCGCTTCCGGCCGGCTTCTCGTGCTGGCACTACTGCCTGGCCCAGTCGGGCGAGAACCGGTGGGACTTCCACTATGTGGCGGGCCGGACGGCCGATCACGCGGCGGTCGAGGCCGCCCTCTCGCGCCTCCTCGGCCCCGGGGTCCGCGTCAACGCGTTCCGCCGGAAGTCGATCAGCCCCGCCGCGAGCGGGAAGTTCGCGCTCCTGAGGCCCCTGGCCAGGGCCTGAATCCCCCCGGGGACCTTCACGAAGGGGTTAGCGAGGCTAATTTTCGGCTATTCCCGCACGCCGGGTCTTTACTCGCGCACGCCGGCCAATAGGAATTGTATCCGAAAACCCCGCGCGATGGAGCTCGTCCGCAACCTATTCAGCAGCACGATTGGCAGGAAATTGATCATGGCCGTGACCGGCGCGGTCCTGATTTTCTTCGTCGTCGGCCACCTCGTCGGCAACCTGCAGGTGTTCGAGGAGCCCGACCGCATCAACGGATACGCCCACTTCCTGCAGTCGCTCGGTCCCGCGCTGTGGGCGGCCCGAATCGTGCTCCTCGTGAGCGTGGGACTCCACGTCTGGGCCGCGACCGTGCTCACGCTCGAGAACCGGCGCGCCCGGGGGGACCTGCCCTACGAGGTGAAGACATGGATACAGGCGACCTTCGCCTCGCGCTACATGCGCGGCACGGGGTACGTGTTCCTCGCGTTCATCGTGTACCACCTTGCCCAGTTCACGGTCGGCGTCGCGCAGCCGCAGAACTTCAAGGCGAACATCGCGCACTACACGATGAGGGGGGACTACCACGTCCTCGGCTTCACGGTCGTCGCGGCCGGGACGGAGGTCCTTGACGTTCGCAGCATGGTGATCCGCGGCTTCGAGAGCCCGCTGGTCGCGGGCTTCTACATCATCGCGGTGGGGATCCTGTCGCTGCACCTCCTCCACGGCGCGGACAGCCTTTTCCAGACGCTCGGCTGGCGCAACCGCAGCTGGGAGCGCGGGCTCCGGGCGGCGGTCACGGTCTTCTGCGCCGCCTACTTCCTCGGCAACCTGGCAATCCCCGGCGCGGCCCTGCTCGGGGCCCTCAGATAGGCACGGCCATGGCGCAGCTCGATCCCAGGATCCCCCCGGGCCCGCTCCCCGACAAGTGGCGCAAGCACAAGGCGGACATCCGCCTCGTCAACCCGGCGAACAAGCGCAAGTACGAGGTGATCGTCGTGGGCGCGGGCCTTGCGGGCGCGTCGGCCGCCTCGACGCTCGCCGAGCTGGGCTACAAGGTGAGCTGCTTCGTGTTCCACGACAGCCCCAGGAGGGCGCATTCGATCGCGGCGCAGGGCGGCATCAACGCCGCCAAGAACTACCAGAACGACGGCGACAGCGTCCACCGGCTCTTCTACGACACGATCAAGGGCGGCGACTACCGCTCCCGGGAGGCGAACGTGCACAGGCTCGCCGAGGTCTCCGCCGACATCATCGACCAGTGCACGGCGCAGGGCGTCCCCTTCGCCCGCGAGTACGGCGGCCTCCTCGCAAACCGCTCGTTCGGCGGCGCGCAGGTCTCGCGGACGTTCTACGCGAGGGGGCAGACGGGGCAGCAGCTGCTCCTCGGCGCCTACTCGGCGATGTCGCGCGGAATCGCCGCCGGCGGAATCACGCTCCACACCCAGTCCGAGATGCTCGACCTGGTTGTCGTGGACGGCCACGCGAAGGGCATCATCGTGCGCAACCTCGTGACGGGCGCGATAACCCGCCACGCTGCCGACGCGGTCGTCCTCGGCACCGGCGGGTACGGCAACGTCTTCAACCTCTCGACCAACGCCCAGGGCTGCAATGCGACGGCGATCTGGCGCGCCTACAAGCGCGGCGCGTGCTTCGCCAACCCGTGCTTCACGCAGATCCACCCGACGTGCATCCCGGTCACGGGCGCCTACCAGTCGAAGCTGACCCTGATGTCCGAGTCGCTGCGCAACGACGGTCGGATCTGGGTGCCGAAGAGGAAGGAGGACCGGCTCAAGCCGCCAGGCTCGATCGCCGAGGCCGACCGCGACTACTACCTTGAGCGGATGTACCCGAGCTTCGGCAACCTGTGCCCGCGCGACGTGGCCTCCCGCGCGGCGAAGCGCGTCTGCGACGAGGGTCGCGGGGTGGGCGAGAGCGGGCTCGGCG
This sequence comes from Opitutaceae bacterium, assembly GCA_035602635.1. Classification (GTDB taxonomy): domain Bacteria; phylum Verrucomicrobiota; class Verrucomicrobiia; order Opitutales; family Opitutaceae; genus Palsa-1447. Next base: position 2,228 of record DATNLY010000249.1, read on the forward strand.
TCTACCTGGACTTTGCGGACGCGATCGCCCGGTACGGCGAGGCCGGGGTGCGCGAGCGCTACGGCAACCTCTTCGACATCTACCACGAGATCACCAACGAGAACGCCTACAGGGTGCCGATGCGGATCTTCCCGGCGGTCCACTACACGATGGGGGGGCTCTGGGTGGACTACAACCTCATGTCGAACCTCCCCGGGCTCTTCGTCATCGGGGAGGCCAACTTCTCCGACCACGGGGCGAACAGGCTGGGCGCGTCGGCCCTCATGCAGGGCCTGGCCGACGGGTACTTCGTGCTCCCCTACACGATCAGCGACTACCTCGCGACGCAGAAGCTGGGCTCGAGGCCCGCCGTGGGAGCGCCGGAATTCAAGCAGGCGGAGGACGGCGTCCGCGCGGTCACCGGGCGGCTCCTCGACAACAGGGGAAAGATGACCGTCGACCATTTCCACAAGCGGCTGGGGCACATCATGTGGCAGTACTGCGGCATGGCGCGCAACCGGCAGGGGCTTGAGAAGGCGCTCGGCGAGATACCCGCGCTGCGGGAGGAATTCTGGGCGAACGCGATCGTCCCGGGCAGGGGGGACTCGTTCAACCAGTCCCTTGAGCGCGCGGTCCGCATCGCCGACTTCCTCGAGCTCGGGGAGCTCATCTGCCGCGACGCGCTCGCCCGCGAGGAGAGCTGCGGCGGCCATTTCCGGGAGGAGCACCAGTACCCGGACGGCGAGTGCAAGCGCGACGACGCGAACTTCGCCCACGTGGCCGCCTGGGAGTACGCGGGCGAGGGCAGGGCACCGGTGCGCAACATCGAGCCCCTCGTCTACGAGTCGGTCAAGATGAGCGTGCGCAACTACAAGTGAGCGCGAAGACCTTCGACGTCACCCTGCGCGTATGGCGCCAGCCCGGCCCGGGCCAGCCGGGGCGGTTTGTCGAGTACCCCGCCCGTGGGGTCAATCCCGACATGTCGTTCCT
>DATNLY010000149.1:0-4281 GCA_035602635.1 Opitutaceae bacterium
CCCGGGGAAGCCGGCGGGCTGCCTGATAAGGAAGCTGCACGTGCACTTCGACAGGCTGGTGGTCGAGGACCATTCCGGCTCAAAGCCCGATGAGAATTCCTACGACCTCCACATCGACCAGGAATTCACGAACGTCTCCGGCCCGGCCCAGCTCCTCGTCCCCTCCGTCGTGAGGAACCTCCATTCGTTCGGCCTGCACCACGACGTCAAGGGACTGCTTCCCGGCGAATTTGGGGACGCCCTGGCGGTCGCCGTCGGCGGCGCGGCGACCATGGGAGGGAAGCTCGAGGACGCCACCGTGGAGACGGGAAAATTCCTGAAGGGGGCGATCGGCAAACTTGAACAAAGGGCAAAGCCGTAGTTGAGTAGCCGTCTTTGCCATGAGCACCTCCAAGACGACAGACGCCAAGGACAGCCCGGCGCCGCCATCCGAGCCGGCCGAGGTGCCTCTCGCCGAGCAGCTTGCGGCGGCGCGGAAGGAGGCGGCCGAGAACTACGACCGGTTTGTCCGCGCCTCGGCCGACCTTGAGAACTTCCGCCGCAGGTCCGTGAGGGAGAAGGAGGAGCTGCGCCTGTTCGCGGCATCCCGTCTTCTCGAGGATCTCCTGCCCGCCCTGGACAACCTCGCGCTCGGGCTCGCCTCGGCGGCGCTTCCCAGGGCCGAGCTGAAGGCGTTCGCGGGCGGCGTCGAGCTCGTCCAGCAGCAGCTCAAGGCCGCGCTCCTGGCCCACGGCCTCAGGGAGATCAACCCGCTCGGCGAGGCCTTTGACCCGCACCAGCACGAGGCGATCTCCCATGAGCCCAGCAAGGACGTGAAGCCCGAGCACGTCCTGAGGGTCGTGCGCACGGGGTACATCCTCAACGGGCGCCTCCTTCGCCCCGCATCCGTCATCGTCTCGAGCGGCAAGCCGTCTGAGGGGGCCGAGGGCTGACGCATGGCCAAGGATGACTATTACGAGCTTCTCGGTGTCCCCAGGAGCGCGACCGAGGACGAGCTGAAGAAGGCGTATCGCAAGAAGGCGGTCGCGCACCACCCGGACAAGAACCCCGGAAACAAGGCGGCCGAGGAGATGTTCAAGAAGATCTCGGAGGCCTATGAGGTACTGAAGGACCCGGAGAAGCGGGCGGCCTACGACCGCTACGGGCACGCGGCCTTCCAGGGGCCCGGCCAAGGCGCCCGCGGCGCGGGAGGCTTCCACGACCCCTACGACATCTTCCGGGAGGTGTTCGGCCAGGGCGGCGGCGGAGGGATCTTCAAGGAGATGTTCGGCGGGGGCCATGACGGGGGCCGCGACGGCTCCGACCTGCGCTACGACCTCGAGATAACTCTCGAGGAGGCCGCAAGCGGCGCCGAGAAGGAAATCTCCTTCCGCAAGCTCGTCGCCTGCGAGCACTGCGGCGGCACCGGCGCCGAGCCGGGCTCGAAGCGGGTGACGTGCCCGACCTGCCGGGGCGCGGGCCAGATCCGCCGGTCGGGCGGGATCATCGTCTTCACGCAGACCTGCCCGACGTGCGGGGGCGCTGGCGTCAAGGTCGAGAAGCCGTGCTCGGCCTGCCGGGGCGAGGGCCGGGTCTCGAAGACGACGAAGCTCAATGTCCGGATCCCCCCCGGGGTCGAGACGGGCTCAAGGCTGCGCTCGGCCGGAAACGGCGAGGCGGCCGCGGCCGGGGGGACGGCGGGCGACCTCTACATCGTCCTCACGGTCAAGGAGCACGAGCTCTTCGAGCGCCAGGGCGACGACCTGTTCTGCGAGATCCCCATCAAGTTCACGCTCGCGACGCTCGGCGGCTCGATCGAGGTGCCCACGCTCTCGGGCAAGGCGAGCCTCAAGATACCCGCGGCGACGCAGAGCGGGACCACCTTCCGCCTTCGCGACCGGGGGCTGCCGTCGCTGCGCGGCGGGCGCCACGGCGACCAGCTTGTGCGCGTGCACGTCGAGGTCCCGACGTCGCTCACGCCGGAGCAGCGCAGGATCCTGGACGAGTTCGCCCGCGTCAGCGGGGACGCGAAGGAGCCCACGTCGCGCAAGTTCTTCGAGAAGGCCAAGAAGTTCTTCTGACATGGCCCGCCTCCCCCCAATGCCCGCCAACCCGAGGCTCGTGACCCTCAAGAGGGCCGTGGCGATCCGCAGGAGGCTCGCGCGGGGCGGCGGCACGTTTGTGCTCACGAACGGGGTGTTCGACCTCCTTCATCCCGGGCATGCGTCCTTCCTAGAGGCCGCCCGCCGGCTCGCCGGAAGCAAGGGGAAGCTCTTTGTCGCCCTGAACGCCGACAGGAGCGTGCGCGCCCTCAAGGGCCCGCGCCGGCCGGTCATGGACGAGTGCTCGCGCGCCTACACCCTTGCGCAGCTGCGCTCGGTGGACGGGGTTGTCATCTTCAGGGGCAGGCGCCTGGCCCGCGAGATCGCCGCACTGAGGCCCGATGTCTACTGCAAGGCCGGGGACTACACGCTTGGCACGCTCGATCCCCTCGAGCGCTCGGCGCTTGAGGAGGCCGGATCGAAGATCGTCTTTCTTCCGTTCCTGCGCGGCTTCAGCACGACGAGGCTGGTCCGGCGGATCAGGGCCGCGGGTTCGGTCTGACCGGCCGCCCCATGCGAATTGTCATCCTGGGCTCGGGCCGAGGCTCAAACGCGGAGGCCATCCTCGCCGCCCAGCGGGACGGACGCCTCGGGAGCGCCCGCGTCGCGTCGATCTTCAGCGACGTTGCCGGTTCCGGCATCCTTGCGCTCGGCCCCCGTTTCGGCGTCCCGTCGGCGTTCGTCGACCCGGCGCCGTTCAGGACAAAGCTCGAGGGCGAGGGCGAGGCCCGGTTCATCGCGGCCGTGTCGGGCGCCAGGCCCGACCTGGTCGTGCTCGCGGGATTCATGCGCGTGCTCAAGCCCGGGTTTCTCGGGACGTTTGCCGGAAGGATCATCAACCTGCACCCCAGCCTCCTTCCCAGTTTTCCGGGCCTGGACGCCGTCGGCCAGGCACTGCGCAGCGGGGCCAAGGTGACCGGCTGCACGGTGCACTACGTGACGGCCGCGGTCGACGGGGGCCCGGTCATCGAGCAGGCCACCGTTCAGATCGAAGCGGGCGAGACGCAGGAGTCGCTCGCGGCCAAGGTTCACGCCGCCGAGCACCTCCTCCTGCCGAGGGTGATCGCGCGCCTGAGCGGGGCGCCCTCCGCCGGATAGACGCCGATGGATCTTTGGGAGATCCGTGCCGAGATTCCCGCGGATGCCGCCGAGCAGACCGAGCTCGTCCTGCTTGAGTCCGGCGACGGAGCATGGACGCTCGCCGAGGACGCCCTGGCCAGGCGGGCCTGGGTCGTCGGGTTCTTTGGCAGCGAGGGCGAGGCCGCCTCGCATTGGGGCGCGCTGATGGGGTCCCTTCCCGCGGCGCCCCGGGGGAACGTCCGACCGAGGAGGCTGCCCGACTCGGACTGGAAGAACAGCTACCGGGCCCACTTCCGGGCCTGGACGTTCGGCAGGCTCCACTGGGTCCCCGTGTGGGAAAGGGACTCATTCCGGCTTCCCGCCGGGCATTCCGTTGTCTGGCTGGACCCGGGAATGGCCTTTGGGACGGGCAACCACGAGACGACCCGCCTCTGCATCGAGAGGCTGGTCGAATTCGAGGCCGTAACTGGCGAACATGAATCGATCCGTGTGTTGGATGCGGGCTGCGGTTCCGGCATACTTGCTCTCTCGGCCGCCCGGCTTGGATTTCGCGACGTCACCGGATTCGACAACGACCCGGAGGCAATCCGGGTGAGCATCGAGAACGCCGTCCTCAATGGCCTCTCAGGCGGCGTCCGATTCATGGTGGCGGGCCTCCCAGGGGGGCTGGGTGGAGGGTGCTCGGACGTCGTTCTCGCGAATATACAGTCGGATGTCCTGGTCCGGTATTCGGGCGAATTGTTGGCGGTGGTGGCCCCGGGCGGGATGCTCGCCATGAGCGGAATCCTTGCTTCCGAGATTGGAACGGTTCGCGCCGCATTCACGGCGGCTGCCCCCTCCTGGGCATTCGATACAAGGACCCTCGGGGAATGGTGCGACGCCTGCCTGCGGCGACCGCCTACGAGAACAGCTCGGGAGTCGTCCTCGAGAGGAACTCCTCCATGTAGGCCGTCGTCGCCTTGCCCTCGATGAACAGCGGATCGGCCATGATCGCCCGGTGAAGGGGGATCGTCGTCTTGATCCCGCGCACGAGGTATTCGCTGAGGGCCCTGTAGGCCCTCTCCAGGGCCTCCTTGCGCGTGTCGCCGAAGCAGATCAGCTTGCCGATCATCGAGTCATA
>DATNLY010000154.1:0-2223 GCA_035602635.1 Opitutaceae bacterium
CTGCGCGACCCTGGTCCATCCGTCGACCGCCCTGGCGTAGGCGTCGCCCGCCGGGAGCGCGAGGACCCCCAGGGACCCGCTGTAGAGGTCGCCGATCCTGGGCCAATCCCGGCCGTTTCCGGCGTTCGACCTGGGCTCGAGGCCCCGGGCGCTCAGGACCAGGAGCGTACGGCCGTCAGGCGTCAGCCGGACCGCCGTCGGGAACCAGCCTGTCGGTATGAAGCCGAGCGGCCGGCCGGCCCCGCGTACGCGCACGTCGAACACGGCGACCGTGTTGGTGTAGGCGTTCGCGACGTAGAGCGTGCCCCCGTCGGGGGAGAGCGCGAGGCTGTCCGGGGTCGACCCCGGCTGGTCGCCGGGGGCGAACGCCGACGAGAGGACCTCGGTCGCGCTCCCGCCCGCCGTGTCGAGCACGGTCACGGAATTGAGCCCCCCGTTCGAGACGAAGAGCCTGCCGTCCCGTGAAAGCACGAGCTCGTTCGGATGGAGCCCGGTCTGCCAGCGCCCGAGGACGCGGCCGTCGGAGGCGTCGATCACCGCGACGCACGACTCCCCCCAGAGGCTCGCATAGACGCGGGAACGGGCCTCGTCCCAGGCGATGTTCAGGGGATCCGAGGCGGTGTAGAGCCCCCGCACCGAAGTGGGATCGGCGACCGCCCGGGTCCCGGTCGGGGCCGTCCGCCCGGTCCCCACTGTCGCCGTCCACCGGCGGGCCCCGGTCTCCATGTCCACCCGGACGACGCGGTTGTCAAAGGTGAGCGCGACGACGGCCGACCTGGCATCCCGGGACAGGGCGAATCCGGCGACGGCGCAATCGTCGTCCCTGTCCGCGACCCGCACGTCCCCCCGCGCGACGGGCACCCCACTGGCCATGGCGAACACATGAAGGACCCCGTCGCTGGCCCCGCTGCAGACCAGCGTCTTCCCGTCCGACGAGAAGGCGATCCCGCAGAAGGTCTCGTTGAGCGGCGCACCTCCCACGACCCTCCGCGAGGCGATGTCAACCACGCGGACCTCGTGCGCGCCACGGCCCGCGTGAAGGACGGCGGCCAGCCTGCCGCCGGGGTCAACCGCCATTCCCGTCGGGAAGTCGCCCAGGCCCACCTGGTCTCCCACCGGATGGATCGGCCACTGGTTGTGGAGGAGCGTCGTGCCGTCGGCCTGCAGCCCCGGCAGGGTTCGCGGCGCCGCCTCGCTGGCCCCGGCGCAAGCCGCTGAGGACAGGGCCAGCGCTAGCAGGGAGGCCCTCATGGGTTCAGGGCCTGAAGACTTCCGAAATCTTCGCCTGGATTTCCAGCGCCTTGGCGCGGGGGTCGGCGGCCTGCCGGATCGGGCGGCCGACGACGATGTAGTCCGCCCCGCTCCGGAAGGCGTCCCCGACGTCGACGGTCCGCTTCTGGTCGCCGGAGGGCCCGTCGGCGGCGCGTATTCCCGGGCTCACGATCAGGAAGTCCTCCCCCAGCTCGGCGCGCAGGCGTGCCGCCTCCAGCCCGGAGGCGATCACTCCGTCGCAGCCCAGGTTCACGCAGCGCCGCGCCCTGGCGAGGACAAGCTCCTCCGGGTCGCACCGGTATCCCATGTCCTCCAGGTCCCCCCTGTCCAGGCTCGTGAGGACCGTGACCGCAAGAATCTTGACGGGACCCCTGGCCGACACGGCGGCCTCGATCATCGAGTCGCTGCCATGGACCGTCGCAAAGGCGACCTTGCGCGTGCTCAGTTGCTCGACCGCCAGCCTGACGGTCTCCGGGATGTCGAAGAACTTGACGTCGGCGAAGACCTTCTTGCCCTGCTTGTCGAGCCAGTCGACCATCTCGAAGTAGTGTCCCGTCATGAGGAACTGGAGGCCGAGCTTGTAGAAATTGACCGAGTCCCCGAGGCGCTCCACCCACCGCTTTCCCTCGTCGAGGCCCGGCACGTCGAGGGCAAGGATCAGGCGGTCCCGGGTCGGGATCTCCTTCGGGGAGAGGCGGGGCGGGGTCGGCATCGGCCACGATGCCAGCCATCGCCGGCAAAACTTCAAGGCCGAACCCCTCGCGGCAGGAATTGACGCCGCGGCATCCAAAAAACGAGAATCCCCCCGAAATGCCCACCACCGTCTTCACGATCGCCAACCAGAAGGGCGGCGTGGGCAAGACCACGACCGCGGTGAACCTCGCGGCGGGCCTCGCGCAGAGGAAGATCCACACGCTCCTGATCGACCTCGACCCCCAGGCGAACGCGACG
>DATNLY010000159.1:0-5826 GCA_035602635.1 Opitutaceae bacterium
TCGCGACCGTGGACGCGGCCGGCCGGTCCGTGAGGCCGGACAAGGCCAACGGCGTCAAGTTCGAGCTCTTTGTCTTTGACGCGCTGCCGTCGGCCGCGCGCCCGGTCGTGGTCGAGACCTCGCGGGCCGACGACTTTTCGCCGGTGAAGAACGCCGAGGGGGTCGATTCGCCGGCGACATGCCGCGAGGACCAGCTTCGCCAGTTTGCCCGGTGGCTTCGCGCCGCCGGCGCGGACGTCCCGACCGACGCCACGGGGCTCCCCGATTTCAACCTAGAGGTTTCGCCGCTCTTCGGGTACGACGAGGATACCTTTTCGCAAAGCTGGGCCCGCCTCCAGGTGAAGCCCGCGGTTGTGGACGGCCTCTATCTGGAAGCAATCCCGGGATGACAGAATCCGACCAACTTCAGTCCGCCGCGCTCTCGGGCCAGCTCCTTCCGTCCTCCACGGCGAACATTGCCGCGTACCTTTGCGCCGGCCTGCCGGCCTGGGCCAAGGCGAGCATCCGGGAACTCCTGGAGAAGCGGCGCTGGGGCGAGCTGAACGACCGCTTCTACAGGGAGCTCGAGTTCGGGACGGGGGGCATGCGCGGGCGCACCATCGCCGCGGTCCCGACCGCCGCCGAGGCCGGCGCCGCCGGCCCGTCCGGTGCCCCCGAGCACGCGGCCGTCGGCAGCAACATGCTCAACGACTTCACTGTGGGACGGGCCGTCATCGGGCTCTTCAACTACACCCGGGATTACCTGGCGGGGCGGGGGGACGCCGCGGCCCCGCGCCTCGTGATCGCCCACGACGTCCGCTACTATTCCCGGCACTTCTGCGAGCTGGCGGCGTCGATCTGGGCGCAGCTGGGGGGTGAGGCGTTCATCTTCGACGGGCCCAGGCCGACTCCCCAGCTCAGCTTCACCGTGCGCCACATCGGGGCGCACGCGGGCGTCGTGATAACCGCGAGCCACAACCCGCCCCACGACAACGGGTTCAAGGCGTACTTTGTCGACGGGGGCCAGGTCATCCCGCCCCATGACGCGGGCATCTCGGCAAGGGTGGCCGCCGTCCCGGTCGGAGCGGTGCCCGATTTCCTGAAGAAGGACCTGGGGCGGGTGGTCGTCCTCGGGCGCGACGAAGACGACGCGTACATGGACGCCGCGGGCACGGCGATCCTGGACAAGTCCGTCCTGCGGTCGGCCCGCCTGAACGTCGTCTACACGAACATCCACGGCACGGGGGCGATCTACGCCGTGCCCCTGCTGATCCACGCGGGCTGCTATGTCATCCAGGTCCTCGAGCAGATGGCGTTCGACCCGCGATTTCCGACCGTCAAGTCCCCGAACCCCGAGAACGCGGAGGCGCTCTCGATGGCGGTCGCGACCGCGGACAGGAGGGGGTGCGGCCTGGTCATGGCGACGGACCCTGACGATGACAGGATGGGCGTCGCCGTCCGGGGCCGCTCCGGGGCGATGGAGCTCCTGACCGGCAACCAGATCGGGTCCCTCATCGCGGAATACCGGCTGCGCAAATACAAGGAGCTCGGATGGATCCCGCAGGAGGGCTCGCAGAGCGCCTGCATCATCAAGACCTTTGTCACGACCCAGCTCCAGGACGCGATCGGGAGGGCGCACGGCGTCAAGGTGATCGACACCCTGACCGGATTCAAATGGATCGCCGCGAAGATCGGCGCGTACGAGCAGCGCCTCAGGGCCGCGATGGGTCCCGGCTGGGACTACGACAAGGCGCCCCTCGCCGAGAGGGCCCGGCTGCTCCTTGCGCACAGCACCTTCTTCGTCTTCGGGACCGAGGAGAGCTACGGCTACCTGCCGAACGACTACGTCCGGGACAAGGACGGGAACGCGGCCTGCCTGATGTTCGCGGAGCTCTTCGCCTGGGTGGCCAGCCAGGGGCTCACGGTTCCCGAGTACCTCGACCAGGTCTACCTGAGGTACGGCTTCTACCTGGAGGACACGATCAACATCTACTACGAGGGGGCGAGCGGCAGCGCGAAGATCAGGCGCATCCTGGAGACCTACAGGAGCTCGAGGCCCGCGGCGTTCGGCGCCGTCCGCGTGACCGGCTTCCAGGACTTCGGGCGCGAGCGGATCCTGGACGCCGACGGCGACGAGATCCCGAAGCAGGACCTGTTCGTGGCGACGCTCTCGAACGGCTACCGCGTCGCCGCGCGCGGGAGCGGGACGGAGCCCAAGATGAAATTCTACCTCTTTGCCTCCGGCAAGGCGGCCGACGCGGAGGCGCTCGCGGGCGTGAAGAAGGGGGTCCGCGCCGAGCTCGCCGAGCTCAAGGCGCTCATCGAGGCCGACGCGCGCGCCCGCGCCGAGGGCTGATTTCCCGCCCTCGGGCGGCCGGATCAGAGCAGGAGGAGGGCGGGCGCCTCGAGCAGCCCCTTGAGCGCGCCGAGGAACGCGGCGCCCACGGCGCCGTCGACGACGCGGTGGTCGCATGAAAGCGTGAGGGCGATCCTCTGGCCGATCGCGACCGCGCCGTCCTTGACAACGGGCATCTGCACGGCCGCCCCGACGGCAAGGATCGCCGCGTTGGGGGGGTTGATGATCGCCGAGAACCGGTCGACCCCCATCATGCCGAGATTCGAGACGCAGAAGGTGCCTCCCGTGAACTCGTCGGGCGCCAGCTTCTTGTCCCTGGCCCTCTTGCCGAGCGCCTTGGCCTCGGAGCTGATGGCAAAGAGGGTCTTCAGGTGGGCGTCCCTGACGACGGGGGTGATGAGGCCGTCGGCAAGGGCGACCGCAAACGACACGTGCGCCGCCGAATGCTGGCGGATCGAGGCCCCCTCCCACGAGCAGTTCACCGCGGGCACGCGGCGGAGGGCCTCCGCCGAGGCCTTCAGGACGAAATCGTTGACGGAGAGCTTCACCCCCTCCTTCTCGAGCGCCGCGTTCAGCTGCTCGCGCAGCCCGAGGAGCGGGGCGGCGTCCACGTCCATCTCGAGGTAGAAGTGCGGGATCTGGGTCGTGGACTCGAGCAGGCGCCGTGCGGTGGTCGCCCTGATGCTGGAGGCCGCGACCACCTTGTCCTCCTGGATGGGCCCGCGTGTCCAGGGCGCCACCGCGGCGCCCGCCGCGCCGGGGGCCGGCGCGGACAGGATGTCCGCCCTCACGATCCGGCCGCCGGGCCCCGAGCCGGCGATTCCCGAGGGATCGACGCCCCTCTCCGCGGCGAGCCTGCGCGCGAGAGGCGAAATCTTCACGCGTGCCGCCGGATCGCTGACCAGGGGCGCGGCCGCCCTTGGCGCGGGTGAGGGGGCGGCGACCGGGGAAGGGGCGGGGGCGGGCCTGGCGGCCGGCGCCTGGGCCTGCGCGGCTGCGGCCTGCGGGGCCGCTGGCGCTGGCGCGGCGACCTTCTCGCCGGCCTTGCCCACCGCGCAGAGGGCCGCGCCGATCGGGACCGCGGATCCCGCCGGGATGAATACAGCCAGGAGCACCCCGTCGAAGAAGCTCTCCAGGTCCATCGTCGCCTTGTCGGTCTCGACCTCGGCGAGGATGTCGCCGGTCTTCACCGGGTCCCCGACCTTCTTCAGCCACCTGACGAGCGTCCCCGACACCATGGTGTCGCTCAGCTTGGGCATCTCGATGATGTTCGCCATGGGCGTGTGGGGGGGGCGGCCCGGCCGTCAGCCGAGCATGCCGATCGCGGCCCTGAGGATCCGCTGGGGGTTCGGCAGCTGCTCGGCCTCCACGGGCGGGCTGTAGATCGAGGGGGCGTCGACGGTGCAGAGCCTGGCCACCGGGGCGTCGAGCTCGTCGAAGGCCTCGCTCTGGATCATGTAGGCAAGCTGGGCGCCGACGCCGCAGAAGGGCTTCTGCTCCTCGACCACGAGGACGCGGTGCGTCTTTCGCACGGACTCGAGCACGGCGTCCATGTCGAGCGGGCGGATCGAGCGCAGGTCGAGCACCTCGACCGATATATTGTGCTCCTGCTGGAGCAGGTGGGCCGCCGCAAGCGACTGGATCACCGGGCGCCCGTAGCTCACGATCGTCAGGTCCGTCCCCTCGCGCTTGATGTCGGCCTTGCCCAGGGGGATCAGGTACTCCCCGTCGGGCACCTCGCCCCGGTCGCCGTAGAGGATGGTGTTCTCCAGGAACATGACCGGGTCGTTGTCGCGGATCGCGGACTTCATGAGGCCCTTCGCGTCGTACGGGGTCGAGGGGACGACGACCTTGACGCCGGGGTGGTGGGCGAGGACGTTCTCCGGCGTGTGGGAGTGGGTCGCGCCCACGTTCGTTCCGCCGTTGGCGGGGCCCCGTATGACGATGGGGCAGTGGATCTGCCCCCCGGACATGTAGCGCACGTTCGCCGCGTTGTTGAGGATCTGGTCGAATGCGACCGAGTAGAAGGACCAGAACATGAGCTCGATGACGGGGCGCACCCCGAGCATCGAGGCGCCGATCCCCATGCCGATGAACCCGGCCTCGCTGATGGGGGTGTCGACGATCCTCCTGGGCCCGAACTTCTCGAGCAGGCCCTCCGTGACCTTGTAGGCCCCGTGGAACTGGGCGACCTCCTCGCCCAGGATGACGACATTGGGGTCGCGGGTCAGCTCCTCGGCCATGGCCTGCCGTATGGCCTCGCGGTATTGGATGGCCGGCATGGGCTTCAGTCGAAGAAAAGCCGGCCGCCGGACTTGCGCTCCGACGGGTTGTCGGCCTCCCAGTACACGTCCTTCTGGATGTCCGAGACGTCCGGGAACGGGCTCGCCTCCGCGAACTCGGCCGAGGACTCGGCCTCCGCCCGCGCCTCCGAGTCGATCCTCTCCGCAAGCGCCTCGTCCAGGACCTTCTCCGCAAGGAGCAGGTTCTGGAACACCTGGATCGGGTCCTTGGTCTTCCTGTACTCCTCGATCTCGGCCTTCGCCCGGTAGGTGTTGTCCGGGTCGGCGACGGAGTGGCCCCGGTAGCGGTAGGTGCGCACCTCCACGACCGCCGGCTTGGACTGCTCGCGGGCCCTCTCGAGGTAGCCGGACATGAAGGCGCGGACCTCGTAGAGGTCGTGGCCCTCGCAGGCGCCCCACGCCATGCCGTATCCCTCGGCGCGCCGCGCCAGCTCCCCCGCGGAGGAGCGCGCCTGGCTTGTCCCCATGGAGTAGCCGTTGTTCTCGATGACGAACACGACCGGCAGGTCCCAGAGCGCGGCCAGGTTGTAGGACTCGTGCACGGCGCCCTGGTTGACCGCGCCGTCCCCCATGAAGGTCATGCACGCGCCCTTGAGGCCTTTGTATTTGAGCCCGTAGGCCAGGCCGACCCCGAGGGGCACCTGCCCCCCGACGACGCCGTGGCCGCCCCAGTAGTTGCGCGCCGGGTCGAAGAAGTGCATCGATCCGCCCTTGCCCTTGGAGCAGCCGGTCGCCTTGCCGTAGAGCTCGGCCATCAGGGGGTTCATCTCCATGCCGACGGCCAAGGCGTGGCCGTGGTCCCGGTAGGCCGTGATGACGTGGTCGTCCTTGCCCATGAGCGAGCAGCAGCCGACGGCGAGCGCCTCCTGCCCGATGTAGAGGTGCAGGAAGCCGCCGATCTTCTTCGCCTGGTAGGCGCGCAGGCTGCGCTCCTCGAACCGCCTGATGCGCATCATCAGGCGGAAGAGCCCGATCTTGCGCTCCGCGGTCAGGCCGGAGTTCGCCGGCGCGCCGGCAAAGCCGGGCTTTGCGGCCCCGGCTTCGCCCCGGTTCTCTGCGGTTGCGCTTGGTTTCTTGCTCACGGTGAGTGCAATGGGCAAGTTTCCAGCCGGACGGAATGGAAATCAAGCGCGGTTTTGCTCAGCACGGCGGGATGACCTCCTCGACCTCCACCCTGACCGGCTCCCC
>DATNLY010000199.1:0-4946 GCA_035602635.1 Opitutaceae bacterium
GTGCACCGTCTTGGAGGTCTTGATGGACACGACCGCCCGCCGGACTGGCTCGACGATGTTCGCGTAGCTCGCGATCGTCGTGGACTTGCCGTCGTCGACGGGCGTGAAGTCCGTCTTCAGCTCGGGCATCTTGACGGGCGCCGGGGCGCCGCCGTCCCCCCGCGCGGCGACGCAGAGGCCGAACGCCGAGGCGAGTGCCAGGACCTGGAGAAAGCCGGGGACGGATCTATGGTTCATGAGTAATGGGGGGTGACCCGCGCCGCGCCTGCCTGTTCCACGGCGCCTCGGGCAGGACGGTCAGAAGCCCTTGATGCGAAACAGGCTCGTGATGCTCTCGTTCGTGTTGATGCGCTGGATGGCCTGCCCAAGGAGGGCGGCGACGTTCAGGATGGTGATTGGAAGGCCCTTGGTCTCGATCGGCACGGTGTTTGTCGTGATCCACTCGTCGATGATCCCGCTCTTGATCCTCTCGTAGGCTATGTCGTTCAGGATGCTGTGGCTCACGGCCGCGCGGATCCGGCGCGCGCCCCGCTCGCGCAGCATCTTGGCCGCCGCCGTGAGGGTGCCCGCCGTCTCGGTGATGTCGTCGACAAGGAGGACGTCGCAGCCCTCGACCTCGCCGACCACGCTGATCGCCTCGACGGCCGTCGCGCTAAGGCGCCGCTTGGCGACCATTCCCAGGCTCGCGCCCAGCAGGTCCGCGTAGGCGGCGGCCATCTTCATCCCGCCCACGTCCGGCGAGCACACGACGAGCGAATCGCTCCTCGTCTTGGAGAGGTACTCGAAGAAGACCGGCGATGCATAGAGGTGGTCGACCGGGATGTCGAAGAACCCCTGGATCTGCTGGCTGTGCAGGTCCATCGTGAGGATCCGGTTCGCCCCGGCGGAGACGAGAAGGTTGGCCACGAGCTTGGCGGTGATCGGCACGCGGGGCTGGTCCTTGCGGTCCTGCCGCGCATAGCCGTAGAAGGGCAGCACCGCCGTGATCCGCTGCGCCGACGCGCGCCGGGCCGCGTCGATCATGATCAGCAGCTCCATCAGGTGGTGGTTGGTCGGCGGGCACGTCGACTGGATGATGAAGACGTCGTGGCCGCGGATGTTCTCGTCGATCTTCACGAACGTCTCGCCGTCCGGGAAGCTCGTCACCGTGGCCTCGCCGAGCGGGATGCCGATGTTCCGGCAGATGTCCTCGGCCAGCGGCCTGTTTGAGTTGCCGGAGAAGACTTTGAGTCTGGACTCGCTCATGGGCGGCCCATCTTGCGGGGCGCCATGCGGGATGCTACCCCAAAATTCACGGACGGATCCCAAATCCGCCGATTTGCCTCAGCGCCTCGTATGCCGCCACGCCCGCGGCAGTGCTCAGGTTCATCGACCTGAGTGCCGGATCGGCGTGCGGGATGGCCACCCTCCATCCCGCGAGCTCGTCGTGCAGCCAGTCGGGGGCCCCGCCCCCCTCGTTGCCGAAGACGAGGCCGTCGCCGTCCTCGAACCGCGCGTCCCAGAACCCGAGCGTCGCACGCGTCGTGAGGAGCCAGAGGCGCCGCGGGGCCTTCTCGCTCGACCTGAACGCGGCCCAGTCCGGGTGCTCGTGCACGTCGAGGGAGAACCAGTAGTCCATCCCCGCGCGCCGGAGGTTGCGGTCCGTGATCTTGAAGCCGAGGGGGTGGATGAGGTGGAGCCGCGACTTCGTCAGGGCGCACATCCGCCCCACGTTTCCCGTGTTTTGGGGGATTTCCGGCTGAAATAGCACGATGTGGATCATTGGGGGGCGGCCCGAAGGCCGTTGGCCTGTCGTTTCTTGCCAATGCGGGGGGCAACGCAAGCGCGTTGCCGTTGCATTTTGCGCACCGCGCCGTCATGAATGCCCTCCCGGTTCAGTTGTCCCGCCGTGAAACCCACGCGAAAGAAAAGAGCCCCCCGAGGCCGATCAGTGGTCATTGTCGACGATGAGAAATCCTACGTGGAATTGATGGCTCAGATGATCGCGGACAACCTGGACTGCAAGGTCCACGCGTTCACAAACCCCGTCGACGCGCTCGAGAACCTTGCCGGCATCTCGGCGGGTGTCGTCGTGACGGACTACTCGATGCCCCAGATGGACGGCATCGAATTCATCCGGCACGCGTCGAAGGTCACCCCGGACTCGGCGTTCATCATGATCTCGGGCCACGACTTGGACCCGGTCATGGACCAGCTTGCGCGCCTGAAGAAGCTCAAGCTGCGCATGCAGAAACCGTTCGGGTGGCGCCCCCTGACCGAGGCCGTCCTGAAGGTGTGGCCGGGCAGCGATTCCCCGGTCCTTCGGGACAGCGGTTAGGCGGCCCAGGGCGCGGACGCTCAGCCCTCGACGGCCAGGCCCTCGTTGTCGGCCGCCAGTATCCGCCCCTCGCTTGGCATCTTGGCCAGCGAAAACGCAGCCGTCATCGCCCCATGGACCGCGCCCGCCCTCGCCCGCTCGCAGACGCAGAGCACGCTGGAGCCGCTTCCGCTGAGCCAGCCGGTCCACGCGCCCGCCGCGACGCCGGCGGCGATCGCCTCGCGGCCGCCGCGTATCTGCGGCAGGCGGTAGGGCTCGTGGATGAAATCGCCCGAGACATTGCGAAGCTGCCCGAAGTCGCGCGACGCGAAGGCGGCCACGAGGTACGCTGCGCTGTTGACGCTCCTCACGGCGTCGAAGAACGGCAGCGTGGCCGGGAGGGCGCCCCGCGACTCCTTTGTCACGAGCTCCACCGGCGGCGAAACGACGACAAACGCGACGCTCCCGGGCACCTCGAAGCGCAGCGAGTCGACGTAGGCTCCCGTCGACGGATCGCTCCGGGAGACGCAGAACCCGCCAAGGATGCCGGCGCCCGCGTTGTCCGGGTGTCCCTCGATCCCGGAGACGAGCCCGACCAGGCGCCGGCGCCCAAGCGGGGTTCCGTGCAGGGCGTCGAGCCCGGCGAGGACCCCCGCGAGGACCGTCACGCTTGATCCAAGGCCGCGGGCTGCGGGCACGTCGCCATCGATCCTGTACCGGAACCCCGCGGGCGGGAGCCCGGTGGCGCGGGAGAACGCCGCCGCGGCCTCGGCGACCATGGCCTGCGCCCGTGAATCGGCCGGCCTCTCGGGCACCGGCGCTCCACCCCCGGCGCCGGTGAGGGTCACGCGGTTGTACAGGTCCAGCGCGAGGCCAATCGTGTCGAAGCCCGCGCCGCAGTTCGACGTGCTTGCGGGAACCCGAACCACAATCGAGCCGGCGGCCTTCATCCGCGACGCGACCTCAGCGCCTTGTTGATCTCCCTCATCTGGGCCTTTTTCTTCAGGTCCTCGCGCTTGTCGAAGAGCTTTTTCCCAGTGCAGAGGGCCACCTCGACCTTCACGAGCGCCCCCTTGAAGTACATGCGCAGCGGGATCAGGGCCCTTCCGCCCGCGTTGAGCTCGAGCTCGACCTTGCGGATGTCGCCCCGGTGCAGGAACAGCTTGCGGACCCGCCTGGAGTCGTGGTTCAGGGTGTTGCCGAAGAAGTAGGGCTCGATGTGGGCGTTGTACATCCAGACCTCGGATTTCTCCACGCGGCAGAATGCGTCGCTGATCTGGGCCTTGCCGGTCCGGATCGACTTGACCTCGGTCCCCTGGAGCTGGATCCCGGCCTCGAACCGCTCGGCCACCACAAAATCGCGGAAAACCTTCGAGTTGCGGATCTCGGAAAGCCGGGGGGGCCCTTTCTTGTTCGCGGCCATGGAAGGCGTCGTTTGCGAAGCCTGCGAACGACCGCTTCCAGCCGCGCCCCGGGGCGCGGCCAGCGGTCAGTTCTCGCCAGCCTCGAAGCTGATCTTGTCCTCGATGATCTCCCGCAGCGCGATGTCCTCCGGCGAGAGCTTCTCCAGCGACTCGACCAGCGGGCGGTTGCCGCGCTTGAGCTGCTTCACGCGGCGCGACACGACATTGATAAGGATGTTGGGGTCCAATATCTTGCCGAGCGCCTGTTTGATGTAGTCGTCCCTCATATCGGTGAGTATTTCAATGCGGAAACGGCGAAACTGACGAGGCAATAAGGGGGGTCAAGGGCGAATTTCTCCTTGTACTGAAGGGCTTCGGAGAATACCAGAGTCACCCTTTAACTCCTAACTTTCGCCACCTTCTCGCCATGTCCCAGCACAAAAGCCTCCAAGGATCGAGCGGTCTCGTCGTCAAGCGCAATGTGCTCAAGCGGTTCGAGCGCATTGACTTGCTGAAGAAACGCGGCTATTGGAAGCCCGGCGACCGCGTCCAGGGCCTTCGCAAGACAAAGCCGGACGTCTGAGCGGCCCTTGCACGACCTGGTCCAGCGCCTCATCGCCTCGTACCAGCATGCGCTGCAGACGGGCGGGTACCCGTACATCGTCTTCCTGATGGCGCTTGAGAGCTCGGTGGTTCCGCTGCCGAGCGAGCTGGTCATACCCCCGGCGGTCATCCTTGTAGGCGCGGGCAACAGCTCGATGAGCTACGGGGGCATCGTCCTGGCCGCGGCGATCGGCAGCTGGATCGGGGCCACCGTCATGTACTGGGCGGCGCGCACGGCGGGGCGGCCCCTCGTCCTCAGGTACGGCTCCCTCGTGCTCATCGCGCCCTCCAAGGTGGAGCAGGCGGAGCGGTGGTCGCAGAGGTTCGGCAGCTTCGGCATCTTCCTCTCGCGGATGCTGCCCGTCGTGCGGCACCTGATCGGCATCCCGGCCGGCATCGTGCGCATGAACTACCTCAAGTTCTCGCTCTACACGTTCCTGGGCTCGGCCTTCTGGTGCGCGGTCCTGGCGTACGTGTCCTTCATCGCCGGCAAGGACGAGAGGCTCATGCGCGGCGAAATCAGGGAGATAACACTCTGGGTCGCCGGCGCCGCTGGAGTTCTCGGCGCGGCCTACTATTTTCTCGTTCACCGCTATTCGCGGAAAGAGGCCTAGCGGTCGGCGACCGCGGCCCTACCGCAGGAC
>DATNLY010000212.1:0-2035 GCA_035602635.1 Opitutaceae bacterium
GTCCTGCGCTGTGAACGCATTCGCCGGCTCCGCCGCAAAATGCCTCATTCCAAGGCTGGCTTCGGTTGCTTGTGTCATGTGGGGGCTTGTGTCATTGACCGCTGCGAGGGTCTTAGGTTCAGCAGGAGCCGGACCATTTCCGCAATCCAGCGTCCCCGGAGGCGAATTCCATGCGGGTTTCCAGGCATGCGGATGCCTGCTGTAGGGGGTCGAATCCGCCGCGACATGGGATCCGGGCGCCTGGGATTCCCGGAATGAAAACGCTCTCTTCATCCACCTGGTAGGACAACGCAGTGCGGCAAAACCGCCAGTGCCCGGTCCCTCCCGCGGGTCAGAAGGACACCGTGACCGACAGGGAATAGACACGGCGGCGCCAGTCCCCGTACGACTGCACGCCGGCGCCCGTGGGATCGTCGGCGTACCTGGGCGGCCCGGCATCGAAGACATTGTCAACCCGCGCCTCGCCCCGGATCCCGTAGTGGGAGCTTTTCCATGGCAGCCATGCGCCGAGGTCGCGCTGCACGTAGGCGTCGAACTGCAGGTACGGGTCGACATGGTCGCCGCCCTGGGCTGGCCATTCGATCATCGGGAGCACCCGCGAGTGGAAGTAGTGCCCGTCGACGCCGAAGCCGAACGCGCGGTCGGACCAGCCCGCGCCGAAATTCATGCGGCTCCTAAGAAGCCCATTGGCCGTCGTGCCGTCGGGGTTGCGCAGCTCGTCCACGGGCCGGGAGGCGGGCAGCAGCTCGACGTCATACCGCTGGAAACGAATCCACCGGCAGTAGGCCTCCAGCGTGCCTCCCAGGCAATCGGTCCAGGTGTAGTCGAACGAGGTGTTCCATTCGTACGAGTGTCTCCATGCGAGGCTGAAGGTACCCGTGTACACCGCGGAGATCGCGCCGGCGCCCCCGGCGGCGGGCTGCGCGCGCACCACCCGGTCGGGGAGGAGGTCCTCCAGGTCGACAACCTGGCTCGCGTCCAGGTAGGTCTCCTCTCCGGAGGTGACCGTGTCCACAAAATCGACCGAGACCCTGACCCGGTGGGCATCGCCGCGCTGGTAGATCACGCTCGCCGTCTGGGTCACCGCGGCCTCCGGCTTGAGGCTCGGATTGGGGGCGTCGCTCGCCTGCACGGTCTCGTATTGCATCAGCTTCGGATCGAAGACGTTCTCCGAGGTGACGATTCCCGAACCCGGTGCGCCCCCGGAGCTGGACACGTGGCTGCTGAGCACGGGGGTCGGAAACCTGTTGGAAGTCGCATACGAGGCGCGAAGCGACAGCCCCCCGGAAAAATCCACCTTGATGGCGCCGGTCGGCGCAAGGTTGGCCTCATGGGCCACGTCGGACGCGGTGTAACGGGCGGCGAGGTCGGCACCGATATCCTGGATCCAGGCGGGAAGGCGCCGCCGCGGGACCAGCGGGGCCTGCAGCTCGCCAAATACGCTGATTCGCTGGAGCGAGCGACCGACCCATCTGTCGGGCGGACCGGTCAGGGTGCCGTCGCCGTACCTGAGGGTGTCGACATAGCTTGCCAGTCCCTCGTACCGATAGTCCCCCCCGAGGATGACGGAAGCGGCCCCGGTGGGAAATCGGATGCCGGCGTTCGCGAATCTCAGGGACGCGTCAAACGTGTCATAGTCGCCGAGCGTGACGAAGCTCCCCTCCGCCCCATAGAAGACCAGCGCCTTGTCGTAGAACTGCTGCGGCGGCCCGAAGGCCTGCGTGTCGCGAAGCGGGTTGTAGACGCCCTCATCGACAAGCTGCTGCCACCTGTTGGGATCCACCGCCTCCGTCCCCCTGTATCTTGTCACGCTCAGCCCGTACTGAGCGTCCGCCGAGGCCTGCCAGCCTTCCGGCAGCTTCAGCAGGACGCCCGCCACGGCGGAATAGTAATCGATGTGCGCTTCGTCATAGCCCTCCCCGAGAAGGGGTGCCGTCTCGTTCAACGTCACGTTCACAGCCTGTCCAAAGGGGTTGAACGGGGAGCTCGCGGGCAGGACCAGGCTTCCCTCGAAGACGCCGTATCCGGTGTTGTT
>DATNLY010000258.1:0-10253 GCA_035602635.1 Opitutaceae bacterium
ATCCGGGCGAACCCGGCGGCGCTCGCCGCGTACGGCCTCAACATCGACGACCTGAGGACGACCGTGAACAACGGCAACCAGAACCAGGCCAAGGGCAACTTCGACGGCCCGTCGCGCGCCTTCACGATCAACGCGAACGACCAGCTCAAGTCGTCCGCGGACTACGAGAAGCTGGTGGTCGCGTTCAAGAGCGGCGCCCCGGTGAGGCTGTCCGACGTCGCGACCGTGGAGTTCGCCCCCGAGAACAACAAGCTGGCGGCGTGGTACAACCGCACACCCGCCGTCATCCTCAACATCCAGCGCCAGCCGGGCGCGAACGTTATCAAGGTGGTCGAGGGGGTCTATCAGCTGCTCCCCGCGCTCAAGGCCTCGCTGCCTCCGGCGATCGACGTGAGCGTCCTCACGGACCGGACCGTGACAATCCGCGCCTCGATCCGGGACGTCGAGTTCGAGCTCACGCTCGCCGTGATCCTGGTCGTGCTCGTCATCTTCGTCTTCCTGCGCAACGTCCCGGCGACGATCATCCCCAGCCTTTCGGTGCCGCTCTCAATCGTGGGAACCTTCGCGGTCATGTACCTGCTGGGATTCAGCCTGAACAACCTGTCGCTCATGTCCCTGACGATCGCCGCCGGGTTCGTCGTCGACGACGCGATTGTCATGATCGAGAACATCGCGCGATACGTCGAGAAGGGGGACAGCCCCCTCGAGGCCGCGCTCAAGGGCTCGGAGCAGATCGGCTTCACCATCATTTCGCTCACGATCTCCCTGATCGCGGTTCTGATCCCGCTGCTCTTCATGGGGGATGTCGTTGGCCGCCTGTTCCGCGAGTTCGCGATCACGCTCGCGGTCACGATCCTGATCTCCGCCGTGGTCTCGCTCACTCTCGTGCCGATGATGTGCGCGAAGCTGGTCCGCCACCAGTCCCCCGAGGAAATTCCGGCATGGAGCAGGAAGGTGGGCGCCTTCATCGACGGGGTCATCGCCAGGTACGGCACGATGCTCACCTGGGTGCTCGACCGCCAGGCCCTCACCCTGGGCGTGGCCGTGGGGACGCTCGCGCTGACCGCGCTCCTCTACGTCGTGATCCCGAAGGGGTTTTTCCCGGTCCAGGACACTGGCCTCGTTCAGGTGATCACCGAGGGGCCCCAGTCGGCCTCCTTCGAGGCGATGTCGATAAGGCAGCAGGCGGCGGCGGACGTGATCCTGAAGGATCCGGACGTCGAGAGCCTGTCGTCCTTCATCGGCGTCGACGGGTCCAACACCACCCTCAACTCGGGGCGAATGATGGTGAACCTCAGGCCCAGGGACCAGCGCTCCGCGACCGCATCGGGCATCATCCTGAGGCTGAACGGGGCCCTCGCCAACGTGGTCGGGATCACCGCGTACATGCAGCCCGTCCAGGACCTGACGATCGACGACCGGATCAGCAAGACCCAGTACCAGTTCGTGCTTCAGAGCGCGAATCCGGCCGACCTCAACGAATGGGTCCCGAAGCTGACGGACCAGCTCGGCCAGCGCAGCGAGCTGAGCGACGTGGCGTCGGACCAGTCCAACGGCGGCCTCGGCGTCTACATCAATATCGACCGCGACACGGCCGCCAGGTTCGGAATCACTGCGGCAACAATCGACAACGCGCTCTACGACGCCTTCGGCCAGCGCAACGTCTCGACCATATTCACCGAGTCGAACCAGTACCGCGTGATCATGGAGGCCGATCCGGCGCTCCAGCGCTCTCCCGCCTCGCTCTCGATGATCTACGTTCCGTCGGCCTCCGGCGGCCAGGTGCCGCTCTCGTCGATTGCGAGATTCGACGAGCGGCCGGAGCCGCTCCTCGTCAACCACCTTAGCCAGTTCCCCGCGAACACGATCTCATTCAACGTGCCGGCGGGAGGCTCGCTCGGGGCCGCGGTGAAGGCGATCCGGGACGTCGAGGGGCAGATAAGCATGCCCGAGAGCATCCTCACGAGCTTCCAGGGGGCCGCCGACGCGTTTGAAAGCTCCCTTTCGAACGAGCTTTTCCTGATCGGCGCGGCAATCCTCACGATGTACATCATCCTGGGGATCCTCTACGAGAGCTTCATCCACCCGATCACGATCCTCTCGACTCTGCCCTCTGCCGGGATCGGTGCGCTCCTCGCCCTTATGCTGGTCGGAAGCAGCCTGGGCGTGATCGCCATCATCGGCATCATCCTTCTGATCGGCATCGTGAAGAAGAATGCGATCATGATGATCGACTTCGCGCTCGACGCGGAGAGAAACGACGGGCTCCCGCCGAGGGAGGCCATCTACCAGGCGTGCCTGCTCAGGTTCCGGCCCATCCTGATGACGACGATGTCGGCGATCCTGGGGGCCGTGCCGCTCATGCTCGGCACCGGGATGGGCTCCGAGCTGCGCCACCCGCTCGGCGTGACGATCGTGGGGGGGCTGATCGTGAGCCAGGTGCTGACCCTTTTCACGACGCCCGTCATCTACCTCACCTTTGACCGGATCGCTGCCCGCTTCGGCGAGCGGGGCGCCGCCACGCTGCGGGAAAGGGAGGCGGCCACGTGAGCATCTCCGAGGTCTTTGTCCGCCGGCCCGTCGCGACGACGCTCTTCACGGCCGGGATCGTGCTGGCGGGCGTGACAGCCTACTTCAGGCTGGCGGTGTCGCCGTTCCCGCAGGTCGACTCGGCCACGATCACGGTCTCGGCGTCGATGGCGGGGGCGAGCCCGGAGACGATGGCCACGACCGTCGCGACACCCCTCGAGCGCCACCTGGGAACGATCGCCGACGTCACGGAGATGACCTCGTCGAGCTCCGTGGGAAGCACGAACGTCACGCTGCAGTTCGGGCTCAACCGGGACATCGACGGCGCCGCGCGCGACGTCCAGGCGGCGATCGTCGCGGCCCGGATAGACCTCCCGCAGGCCCTCCGGTCAAACCCGAGCTACCGCAAGCAGAACCCGGCGGACGCGCCCATCATGATCATGGCGCTCACGTCGAAGACCATGACCTCCGGCCAGCTCTACGACGAGGCGTCCACAAAGCTGGCCCAGAAGCTCTCCCAGGTCGCGGGCGTGGGCAACGTCGGCGTCTTCGGAAGCTCGCTGCCTGCCGTCCGGGTGGAGTTGAACCCCTCGGCGCTCTTCAAGTACGGAGTGGGCCTCGAGGACGTCCGCGCCGCGCTTGCCGCGGCAAACGCCAACAGCCCCAAGGGAGCGATCGAGAACGAGATCTTCCACTGGCAGATCTATGACAACGACCAGTCGCGGGTGGCGAACGACTACCGGAGCCTCGTGGTCGCCTACAGGAACGGGGCGCCCATCCGCCTGACGGACGTGGCCGATGTCGAGGACTCCGTCGAGGACACCCGCAACCTGGGCCTGTCCAAGGGAAACACCGCCGTCCTCGTCTCGGTCTCCAGGCAGCCCCAGGCCAACATCATCCAGACGGTCGACCTGATCCGGGGAATGCTGCCCCAGCTGCGCGCCCAGCTCCCCGCCGCGACCCAGCTCGATGTCGCCGTGGACAGAAGCGTCACGATCCGGGCGTCGCTCCGCGACGTCGCGCGCTCGCTCGCTATGGCCATGGTGCTCGTCGTCCTCGTCGTGTACCTCTTTCTGCGCGACGGGCGCGCCACGCTCATCCCCGCGGTCGCCGTGCCGGTCTCCCTGATCGGGACCTTTGGCGTCATGTACCTGCTCAATTTCAGCCTGGATAACCTGTCGCTGATGGCCCTCACGATCGCGACCGGGTTCGTCGTCGACGACGCAATCGTCGTCATGGAGAACATCACCCGCCACATGGAGTCCGGCACGCCGCGATTCGAGGCGACGCTTGTCGGGGTCAGGCAGGTGGCCTTCACCGTCCTCTCGATGAGCCTCTCGCTGATCGCGGTCTTCATCCCCATCCTCCTGATGGGCGGGCAGGTCGGCCGGGTGTTTCGCGAGTTCGCGATAACTCTCTCGGTGGCGATCCTCATCTCGATGGTGATCTCGCTCACGACCACGCCGATGATGTGCGCGCGCCTCCTCGCCATCCGCCACCCGGGCGAGATAAGGGGGCGCTTCCACAGGTGGACCGAGGCGGCGTACGAGGGGATGCTCGACCTTTACCGCGACACCCTTGACTGGTCGCTGCGCCACTCGTTCCTGATGATCATCGTCCTGGCGTGCACGGTGGGGCTCAACGTCTGGCTGTTCACAATCATACCGAAGGGCCTCTTCCCGGAGGAGGACACGGGCAGGCTGGGCGGGGGAATCCAGGCCGACCAGACTTCCTCGTTCCAGCGGATGTCCCAGAAGCTCAGGCAATTCACGCAGATCGTCCAGAGCGACCCGGACGTGGACGATGTCGTGGGGTACACCGGCGCAGGAGGGCGCGGCGGAAACACCGGGCAGATGTTCGTCTCGGCGAAGCCGCTCAGGCAGCGCAAGGCCTCGTCCGAGCAGATCATCGCCCGGCTCAGGCCGAAGTTGGCGCAGGTGCCCGGCGCCCAGCTCTTCCTGTTCCCGCAGCAGGAGACGCCCCACGCCGGGGGGCGCATGAGCAACTCGACCTGGCAGTACACGCTCCAGTCGGACAGCCTCTCGGAACTTCGGGAATGGACGCCCAAGCTCCTGGAGGCGCTCAAGAGCGAGCCAGCCCTGATCGACCTGAACTCCGACCAGCAGGACAGGGGGCTCGAGACCGACCTGGTCATAGACCGCGACACCGCGTCCCGCCTCGGCCTGACGGCCGCCCAGATCGACAGCACGCTCTCCGATGCATTCGGGCAGCGGCAGGTCTCGACCATCTATGAGTCGCTCAACCAGTACCACGTGGTCATGGTGGTGGCCCAGCGCTTCTGGCAGGAGCCCTCCGCGCTCAGGGACATCTACGTGAGCTCCACCGGGGGCACCGTGAGCGGGACCCAATCCACCAACGCCGTGGCCGGCACGGTCTCCGGCTTCTCCGGGTTTCCCGTGGTCTCCACGACGAGCTCCAGCGCCTCCAGCGCCGGCTCGGTCGCCGCGGACACGGCGCGCAACGCGAGCATCAACGCGATCGCCTCGACGGGCCACGGCGGGGCGTCGACCGGGCAGGCGGTCAGCACGCGCCACGAGACGATGGTGCCCCTCTCCTCGTTCACCCATTACGCGCTCGGGACCACTCCCCTCTCGGTCAACCACCAGAATTCGTCGGTTGCGGCGACAATCTCGTTCAACCTGGTCCCGGAGGCGTCGCTTTCCGACGCGGTCCTGGCCGTCGACCGGCAGACGGCCGCGATTCAGATGCCGAGCTCGATTCACGGGTCCTTCCAGGGAACGGCAAAGACATACCAGGACACCGTGGGCAGCGAGCTGGTGCTGATCCTGGCGGCGATCATCGCGATCTACCTGGTTCTAGGCATCCTCTACGAGAGCTACTCCCACCCGTTCACGATCCTCTCCACCCTGCCCTCGGCGGGCATAGGCGCGGTCCTCGCGCTCATGATGTTCAACCTGGCATTCAGCCTGATCGCGCTGATCGGCGTGCTGCTCCTCATCGGAATAGTGAAGAAGAACGCGATCATGATGATCGATTTTGCGATCGACGCGGAGCGCTCCGAAGGGCTGAGCCCCCGCGACGCCATCTTCAAGGCGTGCCAGCTGCGTTTCAGGCCGATCCTCATGACGACGATGGCCGCAATCCTTGGCGCGGTCCCGCTGGCCGTCGGGTACGGCGACGGCGCCGAGCTGCGGCAGCCCCTTGGGATCTCGATCGTAGGCGGCCTGGTGGTCAGCCAGATGCTCACGCTCTACACTACCCCCGTCGTGTACCTCTACGTTGACCGCGCCCGCCACTGGTTCCGCCGCGCATCGGTGAGGGTCGGAATCGCCGACGACAAGGATCCGGAGATGGTGCCGATATGAAGCCCATGAAAACCAACCTGAACGGGGACAGCCAGGCGAAGCGTCCGGCGGCGGCGCGCCTTGCATTCTGCGCGATCGGCCTCCTTGCGGGGTGCGCCGTCGGCCCGGACTTCAAGCGGCCCGAGATGGCCGTTCCGGCCGCGTTCAAGGAGGATGCCGAGTGGAAGTCCGCCGAGCCCGGCGACGGGTCGAACCGCGGCCCCTGGTGGGAGGTGTTTGGCGACCCCGTGCTGAACGAGCTCGAGGCAAGGGCGGTCACATCGAACCAATCGATCAAGGCGGCCGAGGCCAGCTACCAGCAGGCCCGGCAGATCGCCCGGTCCGACAGGACGGCATATGCGCCGACGGTATCGGCCGCCGGCAGCGCGCAGCGGTCGAGGCAGACCGACGCCAGCTCGTCCACGGGGCACGGCGCAACCTCCTCAAATTTCACGGCGGAGCTGCAGGCGTCCTGGCAGCCCGACTTCTGGGGCAAGATCCGCCGCACGGTGGAGGCCGACGTCGCCGGCGCACAGGCGAGCGCGGCGGACCTGGCAAACGCGCGCCTCTCGATACAGGGGGAACTGGCCACGGACTACGTGGATCTGCGCGCGGCAGACGACAGGATCAGGCTGCTGGAGGACGCCGTCGAGGCGTACCGGCGCACGGTCAAGATTGCGCAGAACAAGTACTCGGTTGGCGTGGCGGCGCGCAGCGACGTTATAACGGCCCAGACCCAGCTCGACAGCACCCGGGCGCAGCTGATTGGCGAGGGGGTCCAGCGCGCGGCGCTGGAGCATGCGATCGCGGTCCTCGTGGGAAGCGCTCCTTCGGACTTCTCCATCGCAAGGAGGGCCGCCCTGGGGATCACGATTCCGGAGGTGCCCGCGCAGATGGCGTCGAGCCTCCTTGAGCGCAGGCCTGACATCGCGGCCGCCGAGCGCCAGGCTGCGGAGGCCAACGCCAGGATCGGCATCCAGACGGCCGCGTATTTCCCGGACTTCACGCTGTCGGGGGCCGGAGGGTACGAGGACTCCAAGCTGAGCCACCTCATCTCGGACCCGTTCAGGTTCTGGACGCTCGGGGCGCAGGCGACCGACGCGATCCTGGACTGGGGCCAGCGCCACGACCTCGTGCTCTCCGCGCGCGCGGCCTACGAGGCAAGCGCCGCCAACTACCGCGAGACCGTCCTGACGGCCCTCCAGCAGGTCGAGGACAACCTCGCCGGCCTTCGGATCCTGAGGCAGGAGGCGACGGTCGAGGACGCCGCGGTCACCGAGGCCGTCCAGGCCGCGCAGATCGCGCTCAACGAATACAACGCCGGGACCGTGGACTTCACCACGGTGGCGGCCGCGCAGGTCACCGAGCTGAACAACCGCGAGTCCGCGCTGGCGATCCACTCGCAGGAGCTGACCTCGAGCGTCGCATTGATACAGGCCCTTGGCGGCGGCTGGACGGCAGCCGACCTCCCGAGGCCCTGACACGTCCCGCGGGGGTCTTACAGGGGAGGCAGGGCGCGCTCTATCTGCGCCCGCTGGGCCTCGTACTGCCTGGGCAGCATGAGCCTCTCGCCCAGAGATTCCGCGGGCTCGTCGGTGGCAAACCCCGGGCTGTCGGTCGCGATCTCGAAGAGGACGCCGCCGGGCTCCCGGTAGTAGATCGAGTGAAAGTAGCTGCGGTCCATGACGGGGCTCACGCCGAGGCCGGAGCGCTGCAGTTTCTCAAGCCAGCCAAGCTGGGCCGTGTCATCCTGGACCCGGAAGGCCACATGGTGGACCGTGCCGGCGCCCTGCAGCCCCGGGCGGCCCCCCGGGCTCGCGAGGATGTCCAGCAGCGCGGCGCCCGCAGCCCCGGGCGCCGCGTACCGGAACCGTCCGCCTTCCTCGCCGACCAGCCGGTAGCCCATCTTCGCCGTGACGAGGTCGCCCGTGAATCCCTGGGTCGCCTCGGAAAGGGAGACGGTGTGGAAGCCGCGCAGCGCATGCTCCGAAGGGACGGGAGACTTCGCCCACTCCACGGTCGCCGGCAGCGCGCCGGCCGGCGCGACAATCTCGAGGACGAGGCCGTCGGGATCGCTGAATTCCAGAAAACTCTCGTCGAACCGGCGCAGCGGGCCGCGAACCACCACCTTGTTCTCCTCGAGCCGACGCTTCCACCAACCGAGCGAGGCCTCGCCCGTCCGGAATGCCGTCGAGACCGCCATGCCGGTCCCCAGGCGTCCATTGGGCACGCCCATCCAAGGGAAGAAGGTCAGGATGGTGCCCGGCGAGCCCGCGCCGTCGCCATAGTAGAGGTGGTAGGTCCCCGGATCGTCAAAGTTCACCGTTCGCTTGACCAGCCGGAGACCCAGGACCCCCGTGTAGAACCGGTGGTTGGCCTGCGGATGACCGCATATGGCAGTCACGTGGTGGAGGCCGTTGATGGAAGATCTTCCCATGGGGGAGGCGCGTCAGGTGCTCGCCGACACTTTCTGCACGAGGTTGCGCAGCGCTCCCAGTTCCTCGTCGTTCACGGTGTGCCCCATCCCCTTGAAGATCGACTTCGTTACCTGGGCGCCGAGGGCCGCGAAGACTTCCGCGCTCTCCTCGACGCTTGCCAGCGGGATATGGGCGTCCTCCTCGTCGCAGCCCAGGTACACCGGGGTTGCGTCCATGCTGCCGGAAAGCCGGCGCGGCCCTCGGGGGGGGCCGATGAGGGCGCCGCTCAATCCCACCACCGCGCCGTACCTGCGCGGGTGCCGTGACGCGAATTCCAGGGCGAGGCAAGCGCCCTGGGAAAAGCCGGCAAGGATGACCCTGTCGTAGCGGATCCGGTTCTCCGACGCCTCGGCAAGCAGGTTTGCGATGACACCCAGAGCCGAGGACAGGTACGGCTCGTTCCGGGCCGTGGGCGCGAGAAACCGCTGCGGATACCATGAGTTGCCGGCGGCCTGCGGGGCGATGAGCGCAACGTCAGGGGCATCCGCGGTGGCGGCCTCCCCAAGCGAAAAGATGTCCTCGGCCGAGGCCCCCCGGCCGTGCATGAGCACGAGCGCGGCCCGCGCCTTTGCAAGCGGGGCGCCTCCCCTGAGCACCAGCTGCCTGTCATGGAGAATCAAGTTGCCCGCACGCTACAGAGAATGTGGCGGCGCGCAAATCCGGCGGGCATGGGGTTCCGGGATCCCTCACTGGCCCCCGGCCTCGCGTGTCGCGTCGGCCAGCGCCTGCTGGGCCGCGGAACTGCCGGGGGAGAGGCGCAGCTCCTGGCGGAACGCCGTTTCGGCCTCGGTGGGGTTCCCGGAGCGCATCCAGGCGACGCCAAGCATGTGCCAGCCCGGCGCAAAATCCGGATTCAGGCGGACCGACTCCTTGAATTCGCGGATCGCGTCATCGAGCCGGCCCGGCGTCATGATCAGGGCGATGCCGAGGTTGCCATGCGCCCCGGCAAAGTCCGGCTTAAGGCGCAGCGCCTCCTCAAACTCCGCTGTCGCGTCGCCCAGCCGCCCCGGCACCTGCGCAAGGGAGAGCCCCAGGCCGTTGTGGGCCTCGGCGAAGTCCGGCTTCTGGCGCAGCGCCTCGTTGAACTCGCCAATCGCTTCATTCAGCCGGCCCGGCATCCTCCTTAGGACGTTGCCGAGGTTGTTATGCGCCTCGGGAAAGTCGGCCTTGTACCGGAGCGCCGCCTCGAATTCCGCCTCCGCATCCCCAAGCCGGCCGGGGTCCTGCATGAGGGCAATGCCCAGGAGATTGTGGACCACCGGGTCCTTGGGGTCGATCTGCAGGGAGGCTTGGTACTGCGCGATCGCGTCGGGCAGCCGGCCGGGAAGGTCCGTCAATGCGGCGGCAAGCTTGTCATGGGCCGACTTCCTGCCGGGCCGGATGCGGAGCGCGGCCTCGAGGTGGGCCGCGGCCTCCGCGTGGCGCGCGGGGTCCTTCAGGAGCACAGTGCCAAGGTTCTCCTCCCCTTCGGGGGCGTTGGGGCTGAGCCGCAGCGCCTCCTCGTACTGGGCGATGGCCTCGGGCATGCGCCCGGGCAGCTTGTCCAGCACGGTCCCGAGGTTGTTGTGCGCCGCCGCGGACGCCGGGTTGAGAGCCAAGGCGGTGCGGTAGAATAGCTCCGGGTCGGCGTAGCGCCCGCACTGCAGCCAGGTCAGGGTCCCCAGCGCGGCGACCAGTACGCCCGCAGCCCCGGGGGCAAGCCGGCGAGAGCCGGCGGGTGCGCGTTCAGCCCCCATCGCCAGGCCCGCGGCCATGGGGATGATGACGCAAAGGATAGAGAGGTACTGCAGGTGATCCGCAACGTAGGAGAAGACGAACCACTCCACGTTCAGGAACCCGAGGACGGGGACCAGGGTCCCCGCGAAGCAAAGGAGAGCGGCAAGGGGCCCGCGGCGCCGGCGGGCCATGACCCAGAGTCCCG
>DATNLY010000267.1:0-5337 GCA_035602635.1 Opitutaceae bacterium
CCCGGGCCCCGGGGCACCGGTTCTGAAATTGCCGGTCCATCTGACATCCCATGAAAACCCAACGCTCCCTCCTCATCCTCGCCCTGGCCCCCTCGCTCCTGCTCATGTCGGGAGGCTGCTCGAAGACGGACAATGACAACGCGACCGCGGTCGTGCAGGACATCAAGACGACGGCCGTCGACACCTGGGACGGCGTCAAGGACTTCACCTTCGAGAAGCACACCGAGTTCTCAGCGTCCATCGACCGCATGTCCAAGGCCATGGACGACAAGATCGCGGAGGTGAAGGCCAAGGCCCCGGATGCGGCCGCGAAGGACAAGGATGCCGCCGTCAGGGATTACGATGAGGCCCGCGCGAACCTGAAGGCCCGGCTGGCCGACCTGAACAACGCCTCCGCCGACACGTGGGCGGACGCGAAGGCAAAAGTCGCCGACGCCTGGCAGCGGGTGAAGGCCGCCTACACGAAGGCAACGAGCTAGGCTGTCGGCGCGACCGGTGCCTCAGGACGGCGCGATCCCGAAGCGGTCGCCCATCCGTGCGTAGGTCTCAATGCATGCGGCGCTCTGCTCGACGATGTCCGGGTCGAGGGTGATCCGGTTCCTCTCAAAAAGCGTGATAACGCACGAGCCGCCGAAGGAGAACATTCCCTTCTCGTCGCCCTTCAGGACGGGCCGGCCGGGAAGGAAGCCCTGGACGATGCTGCCGACGTTCGTGGCGCCCACCTCTATCATCGCCACCGTGCCGAACTCCTGCGACTCGATCAGCGTCACGAACCTCTTGTTGCGGACCAGGTAGAGGATGTTCCGGCGGAGGGCGACAGGGCTGACCGAGTAGAGGCGGCCCCTGACAAGCCTCGCCTCGGAGGGGACCCCCGACACCGGAAAATGGAAGCGGTGGTAGTCGCTCGGGCAAAGGCGCGAGATGAGCATCGAGCCCCCCGCGAACCGCGCGGACAGGCCCGCGTCACCGAGGAGCTCCTCCAGGGTGAACTTGGAGCCCTTCACGTAGAAGCCGCCGGCCTTGTCGACGTCCGGGAACGCGAGGTGCCTGCCGTCGGCCGGGAGCGCCGCCACGGCGGCCCCCGCCGCAATCGGCCTGCATTCGGGCTTGAGCGCGCGGTGGAAGAACTGGTTGAACGTGGCGTAGTCGAAGGGCGACTTCGTGAACTCGGAGACGTTGATGTCGTAGGCCACGATGAAACCCAGGATCTTCAGGTCGCTTCCGCGCTGGTTCATCCGCCGGCCGTAGTACAGCGAGAACAGCGGCCGGCTGACGAAGAGCCAGACCGCGAGGCGGCCCACCGGGTTGTCGTAGGCGAGGCGCAACCAGCGCTCGCCGAAGATCTTTTCAATCTTGGTGGTCCTGTCGTACCGGTCGAAGTATCGGATGGGCTCGGGGGGCAAGGCGGCGGTTGGGTACCTTATTTTCCGGAGATTCGCGGGCTGCGCCACGGAAAACTTCGGCTATTTCGTCCGCTGGCCGAGGGGCGGACCCCGGGGGTCACTTGAAAATCGGGTCTGGCGCGGGTTAAGCTACAGGGCCTATGATGATTGCCGCAGCTCCGGAATACATCCCAGACGAGGCGCGAAGCTGGCCGCCCTTGAGCACCGAACACAAACCCTTCTCCATCCTCTCGGCGAGTTCGCCGGAGCATTACGCCCGCGCCCGGAAGATCATCGAGGATTACCAGCGGTGGCTCGGCATCGACCTCTGCTTCCAGAACTTCCAGGACGAGCTGGCCTCCCTGCCGACCATGTACGGCCCCCCGAGGGGGGCGATCCTGCTCGCGGAGATGGACGGGGAGGACGCCGGCTGCGTCGCGCTCCGCGACATGGGGGCAGGCGTCGCCGAGATGAAGAGGCTCTATGTCGCGCCAGACTACCGCGGCCTCGGCATAGGCCGGTCGCTGACGGAGGAGTTCATCTTGACCGCGCAGCAGCTGGGCTACTCGGCCGTCCGCCTGGACACGATCCCCAGGCTTGGCGTCGCCTACACCATCTACCAGAAATTCGGCTTCAGGAAGATAGCGCGCTACAACAACAACCCGGACCCGGACACCATCTTCCTCGAGCTCGCTCTCTGAGGCCGGGGCCCGGCCCCTTCAGGAGACCACCCATTCCCCGTTCTTCACGGAGAAGGTGACGGTCGATCCCTCGGCGACCTCGCCCGAGATCAGCCCGCGCGCAAGGCGCGTCTCGATCTGCCGCTGCAGGTAGCGTTTGAGGGGCCTGGCGCCGAAGACCGGGTCGTAGCCCTTCTCGGCGGCCCATTCCCGCGCCTTCTTGTCGAGCGCCACGGTCACGCGGCGGTCCGCGAGCCGGCGGTTCAGGTCGGCGAGCAGCAGGTCCACGATCGAGCCGATCTCCTCAAGGGTGAGGGGCTTGAACAGGATCGTCTCGTCGATCCGGTTCAGGAACTCCGGCCGGAAGGAGGTGCGCAGCTCGGCCATCACGCTCTCCCGGACGCTCTCGGGGATCGTGTCCCCGGTGACCCCCTCCAGCAGGAAGCGCGAGCCGATGTTGGAGGTCATGATGACGATCGTGTTCTTGAAGTCCACGGTGCGGCCCTGGGCGTCCGTGATCCTCCCGTCGTCCAGCACCTGCAGGAGGACGTTGAACACGTCCGGGTGCGCCTTCTCGACCTCGTCGAATAGGACCACGGCGTAGGGCTTGCGCCGGATCGCCTCCGTCAGCTGCCCGCCCTCGTCGTAGCCCACGTACCCCGGGGGGGCGCCTATCATCCGCGAGACCGCGTGCTTCTCCATGTACTCGGACATGTCTATCCTCACCATCGCCGACTCCGTGTCGAAGAGGGTCTCGGCAAGCGCCTTCGCGAGCTCGGTCTTGCCGACGCCGGTCGGTCCCAGGAACAGGAAGCTTCCCACCGGCCGCCGCGGGTCCTTGATCCCGCTGCGCGCGCGCAGGATCGCCTCGGTCACCAGGGTGACGGCCTCGTCCTGGCCGATGACGCGCTTGTGGAGCGTCTCCTCGAGCCTGAGGAGCTTCTGCTTGTCGCCCTCGAGGAGCCGGGTCACGGGGACGCCCGTCCACTTGGCGACAATCTCGGCGATCTCCTCCCCGGAGACCTCCTCCTTGAAGAGGGTCGTGGCCTTCCCGGTCTTCTCCTGCTTCTTCAGCTCCGCCTCAAGCTGGGGAATCCTCCCGTGCCGGAGCTCGGCCACCTTGTTCAGGTCGTAGGCGCGCTCCGCCTTCTCCATCTCGAGCCTCGTCGCCTCGAGCTCCTCCCGGATCTTCCGGACGCGCCCGACCGAGGCCTTCTCCTTGTCCCACTGGATCGTCAGCCCCTTGGCCTTCTCGCGGACCTCCGCGAGCTCCCTGCGCAGGACGGTGAGCCTCTGCCTGCTCGCGTCGTCCTTCTCCTTGGCCAGGGCGGTCTCCTCGATCTCGAGCCGGAGGGCGCGCCGCGTGAGCTCGTCCAGCTCCTGCGGCATAGAGTCCATCTCGGTCCTGATCATCGCGCACGCCTCGTCGACCAGGTCGATCGCCTTGTCCGGCAGGAACCTGTCGGAAATGTACCTGTTCGAAAGCACGACGGCGTTCACGAGCGCGTTGTCCTGGATCCGGACGCCGTGGTGGAGCTCGAAGCGCTCCCTGAGCCCCCGCAGGATCGAGATCGCGTCCTCCACGCTTGGCTGCTCGACAAGGACCGGCTGGAAGCGGCGCTCCAGCGCGGCGTCCTTCTCGATGTGCTTCCTGTACTCGTCTAGGGTCGTGGCCCCTATGCAGTGGAGCTCGCCGCGGGCGAGCATGGGCTTGAGCAGGTTGCCCGCGTCCATCGCGCCGTCGACCTTGCCCGCCCCGACGATCAGGTGAAGCTCGTCTATGAAGAGGATGATCCGGCCCTCCGCCTGCTTGATCTCGCTCAGCACGGCCTTCAGGCGCTCCTCGAACTCGCCGCGGTACTTGGCCCCCGCGACCAGGGCCCCCATGTCGAGCGCGAACACCGTGCTGTCCTTGATCCCCTCGGGCACGTCCCCGCGCAGGATCCTCTGGGCAAGGCCCTCCACGATCGCTGTCTTGCCCACGCCCGGCTCGCCGATCAGCACCGGGTTGTTCTTCGTCTTCCTGGAGAGTATCCGGATGACCCGGCGGATCTCGTCGTCGCGTCCGATCACGGGGTCGAGCTTCCCCTTCCTGGCCCGGTCGACCAGGTCCACGCCGTACTTCTCAAGCGCCTGGTAGGTCCCCTCCGGGTTGTCCGTGGTGACCCTCTGGCTGCCCCGGACCTCCTTCATGGCACCCATCACCTTCGCGCGGTCGAGCCCGAAGCTCTTGAAGAGCTTCTTCATCCCGTCGGGCCTGCCGACCTCGATCAGCGCCAGGAGCAGGTGCTCGACGCTCACGAACTCGTCCTTGAGCGACTTCGCGTCCGCCTCGGCCCTGGTGAGCACGTCGTTCACGGCCTGGGTGACATAGACCTTCGAGGTGTCGACGCTGCCGGTGACCTTGGGGAGCCGCTCGAGCTCCCGGTCCACCGCCAGCTGCAGGGCGCTCGCGGAGAGTCCCATCTTGTCGATGAGCCCGGGGACAATGCCGTTCTCCTGGCCCAGGAGCGACGAAAGCAGGTGCCACGTCTCCACCTCGTTGTGGTTGAGGCGGCGGGCGACCGCCTGGGCGTCGGTGACGGCCTGGCTGGTCATCTTCGTGAACTTGTTCGGGTCCATAATGGCTCCCTTTCGCATGGACCGCGCCATGGGGCGCGGGCCCTTCCCGCGGGGAAAAATGCGCTGGAGATGTCCCTTGGACAGCCATTTCGGCACACTTGTTGCCCGGTCCCGGACAACTTTGGCGCAGGCTGGATTTTTGCCCCGCCCGGTCCCACGATCGGCCCGGAACCGGATCCCGTTGATCGACGAACTCATCCAAATCCTCGGCCGGGCTCAGGTGCTGGCCAAAGGGGAGGACCTGATCCCCTACTCCACCGACGCGACAGCCGTCCTGAGGCAGCTGCCGGGGGCGGTCGTGTTCCCGCGGACAACCGCCGAGGTCGCGGAGGTTGTCAGGCTCGCTGGAAGGCTGCGGGTTCCCGTCGTCGCGCGCGGCGGCGGCTCGGGCCTGAGCGGCGGGTGCGTCCCGTCGCCCGGGGCGATCGTCGTGTGCCTTGTCAGGATGGACAGGATCCTTGAGGTCGACACGCGCAACTTCACGCTGCGCGCCCAGGCCGGCGCCCTCACGCAGGCGGTCCATGACGCGGCTGACGCGGCAGGGCTCTTCTATCCCCCGGACCCGGGCTCGATGGGGGTCTCGACGATCGGGGGCAACATCGCGGAGAACGCGGGCGGACTCCGGGGGCTCAAGTACGGCGTGACAGGCGACT
>DATNLY010000262.1:0-4566 GCA_035602635.1 Opitutaceae bacterium
CGAGCGTCGTGTTGGGACTGTCCTTCAGCCGGGATGCGGCGTGTCCGAGCATGGCCCCGGAGATGTCGGCGCCGAACCAGTGGAGGCATTCCCTGCTTAGGGGCTTGCCCACGCGCCCGATCCCGCAGCCGATCTCGAGAATGACGTCGTTCGGGTCGAGTCCCACTGTCGCCCGGAGGACGTCTATCGTCCCCCGCGCGGTGAGGTCGAGCGTCGCCTCGTCCGTGTGGCCGGCAACGGCGAGCCACGCCACGTCGGGATCCTGGGCCTGCCGGTCCCACACGCTCTTGTAGGCGGAGCGCTCGCCGAGCGAGGCGGTGCTGTCCCTCCACCGGGCGTGGGAGTCCTCCGTGCTCATGGCCGCGCGGGTTCGCACCAGATGGACGTCCGCATGATCCACAGCCATTCGGAGCCGGCGACCTGCGCCTCAAGGCTCAGCGATTGCCGGCCGGCCGGTGTCTCGAAGGTCACCTCGAAACCGGGGCGGGGATTCGCCGGCTGGGGCCCGTAGCGGGCGATCACCTCCGGCTCCTCGATCCCGGTCCGGCCCTCGAACACGCGCCCGCTCAGGTTCACGCGGACGGCCGTGACCGCGCGGCCGTCCTGCGGCCACGCCCAGCCCCGGAGCGTGAACGAGGGCTCCCGGTAGATCCGGAAGGGCGAGGTGTGCAGGTAGTATGTGAAGACCGCGGCCCCGACCGGGGCGCTCTCCTGGCCGCGGGCGGCGCCCCGGG
Organism: Opitutaceae bacterium; assembly: GCA_035602635.1. Lineage (GTDB taxonomy): Bacteria > Verrucomicrobiota > Verrucomicrobiia > Opitutales > Opitutaceae > Palsa-1447. Next base: position 735 of record DATNLY010000262.1, read on the forward strand.
GGGAGGGCGACATCGCGCCCTCGAGCGCGCGCAGAGGCGCGCCCAGTCGCCAGGCCCAGGAGCTCTTGATCCGCTCCAATTCCGCGGCCAGCGCTGCGGCCACGAGCCCCTCGGCCTCGAGCTTGCGGGTCAGCTCCTCGAGGTCGGCAAACGCCTCCTGCTCCCGCTTTATGAGGGCCGCCCGATGCTCGCGCAGGGTGTGCAGGTAGGTGTTGCGCTCCCCGCGGTCGAGGAACTCGTGCACCATGTCGGCGCGGTACTGCGCCTCGCGCCGCTTCACGGCCTCGAGCTCCGCCTGGAGCGCGGCGATCCGGGCGTTGGGCTCGTCCGGCGGGGCGCTCATCGCAGGTGGCCGGCCCACGTCTTCACGGTGCGCGAGAGGTACGCCGGCGAAAAATCCTCGCCGACAAGGGTCAAGTTGGGGTTGTAGGCGGGGTCGGTCATCAGGAGGTTGCCCCACGTGTTCATCATGTAGTCGATCTCTGCCTGGAAGCGGGCCTTCTTCTCGGGGGTATTGTCGACGCCGCGGGTGGCCGACTCATGGTGGTAAAACTCGGCGAAGGGCGTCCAGAGGTTTCTGTATCCGGCCCGGATCAGCTTGCAGCAGAGGTCGACGTCGTTGAACGCGATTGCGAGCTCCTTCTCGTTCAATCCGCCGACCTCGAGGTAGCGGTCCTTGCGCATGAGGAGGCACGCCCCCGTGACCGCGCTGTAGGACTGGACGAGGCGCAGTCGGTTCTTCTGGCCCTGGTCGCCGCGGGGGAACTCCTTGTAGGGGTGCCCGGCGACGCCCCCCAGACCTAGGACGACCCCGGCGTGCTGCACCGTGTTGTTGGGGTAGTAGAGCATGGCGCCCACGGCCCCGATCCCGGGGCGCATGGCCTGGCTCACCATCTCCGAGAGCCAGCCCCGGTCGATCGCCTCGACGTCGCTGTTGAGGAGGCCGACGACCTGGCCCTGGGCCTCCCGCACCGCGAAGTTGTTGATCGCCGAGTAGTTGAAGGGGGAGTGGTAGGGCAGCACGCGAAGGCGCGGGTTTGCCCCCTTCCTTATCCCGTCCAAGTAGGTGAGCGTCTCCGGGTCGTCCGACTCGTTGTCGACGATGATGATCTCGAAGTTGGGGTAATCCGTCTTGGAAAATATGCTCTGCACGGCCTGGCGGACGAGCTTGAGCGCGTTGCGCGTCGGGATGATGAGCGAGACGAGGGGCGCGGGCGAGGGCACCGGGTACTTGATCCGCCAGTGGTCGCCGGGGATTGCCAGGATCTCCACCGTGTCCCCGGTGCGCTTGAAGTGGTCGGCGAGGGCCCTCTTGGCGGCGTCCACCGGGTAGCTCTTCTCGGCGAGCTGGAGCGCGGTCGAGCCGGGGGCTGCCCTCCAGTGGTAGAGCAGCTTGGGGATGTGGCGTATCGCCGAGCCCGGGATGCGCTCGATCACGCGCAGGTTCAGGTCCCAGTCCTGGCTTCCCTCGAAACCCTTCCGGAAACCCCCGAGCGTCCGGACGAGGTCCGTCCGGTAGACGGAGAGGTGGGACGTGTAGTTCTGCCCAAGGTTCAGGTCGGGGTTCCAGTCGGGCTTGAAATAGGGGTCGAAGCGGCGGTCCTCGAGGTCGAGCTTGTCCTCGTCCGAGTAGACGAACTGCGCGCCCGGGTGCGCGTCGATCTCGGCCGCGACCTCGTAGAGCGCCGTCGGCGCAAGCTCGTCGTCGTGGTCGAAGAGCGCGACATACTCGCCCGTCGCCATCGCAAGGGCCGTGTTGCTCGCCTCGCAGATGTGCCCGTTTGCCTTGCGGTAGCTCACCTTGATCCGGGGGTCCTTCGCCGCATACGCCTCAAGGGCGGCGCGCACGTGGGGCTCGCTCGAGGCGTCGTCCGCGATGCAGAGCTCCCAGTGGGTGTAGAGCTGGTCCAGGACCGACTGGACGGCCTTTGCGAGAAGGTCCCCGGGCGTGTTGTAGACCGGCATCACGATCGAGATCACGGGCCTCCTGGCGAACGCCCCGATGTGCTCCCTGATAGCCGCGCGGTCGCCGTCGTCCAGCGCCTCGTGCTGCTCGCACCACTTCTCGTACTCGCTCAGCTCCGACGGGTCCCCGGCCTTGCCCACGTGCACCACGGTCTCGAAGAACGAGTTCCAGCCGTCGTCGTGCTGCACCTCGACAAAGAGCGGGTGGTCGCCGAGGTGGGTGCGGAGCTCGATCTTGAGCCCGCTGTACTCGCTCTGCCTCTGGCCGGTCGAGGCAAGGACGTCCAGGCGCTTCGAGCCGTAGACGCCCTCGACCGTCTTGCCGGCAAACTGGGCCCGGATGCCCCGGATCGGGGCGCCGGAGTTCTCGTAGCACCAGCCGAGGATCAGGAGCTTGTTCGACGCCGTGCGCCAGGACCTGGGGTGGTCGAAATTGAAAGTGTAGCTGCGGGGAACCGGGGCCTCCGAGGGGGCCGGGGACGGGGATGCGGGCGCGGCGGTCATGGGCTCGCTTCGGGCAAACGGCGCCGGGGTGCGGGGTTTCGGCGCCGGCGCAACCTTTGGCCCGAGGCCCAGCCTCCCGAGAAACCGCTCGATGTCGCGCAGCGGGGCCGTGAGCCGCCAGGAGAGGGACCTGGAGACGGCGATCAGCCGGCGCTCGCGCGCGACGAGCTCGGCGTCCATCTCGGCGATCCTTGCCGCCAGCTTCGCGTGCTCGCCCGACGCGGCCTCCAGCTGCTTGCGGGCGAGCTTCTCGATCTCGCTCATGCGAGCCTCGAGGTTCTGTATATGCCTGTCCGAAAGCTTCTTCTGTACCTTCATTTCGCGGTCCTGCGCCTCGACCCGCAGCTCGAGGTTGCGCGCGTGCTGCGCGGTCGTGTCCCGCTGGAGCTCCACGTGCTTCACCATCTCCTCGAGGTTTGAGCGGATCCGGTCCCGCAAGACTATCGAGCCGGTCTCGCGCTCGTCCTCGACTCTCACGATGTCGGCGAGATCCGCCGCGAGGGCGGCGAGGTTCTCGAGGGGCGGGCCCGTTCGGTCGCCCCGCGGCTTCAGGGCGTCCGCAAGGTCGTGCGCGGCGGCCATCAGGTCCGAGCCGGCCGCGTCACGGATGAGGGCCCAGCACGCCCTCTCGGGCTTGGCGAGGACCGACTCGTAGGTCTTCAGCAGGCCCGCCGTGCTTGCCGCGAGGTCAAAGTGCCTGCGCGCAAACGCCGCCCCCTGCTTGCCTAGGCTCTCCGCCAACTTGGGGTCGGCGAAGATCCTCTGGCAGCAGTCGGCGATGTTCCCGGGCTCGCCGCTCGAAAGGAAGATCGCCTCGACGCCGTCGCGCATGCCGAGCGCCACATTCGTGGGAGGGAGCACGACCGGCCGGCCGGATGCCAGGAACTCGGGAAGCTTCGAGGGGAGGCGATAGTCGTTGAACGGCCCCGGCCTCCCCGGCTGGACAAGCACGTCGGCGATGCCGAGCAGGTTCGGCAGCCGCGCCTTCTCAATGAAACCCAGGTCGAGCACATGGGCCGTCAGCCCTGGCGTCAGGGCCTCGATGAATTGCGGCCGGTTGAACCCGGTGCGCACGAGGCGGGTCGGCGCGCCCCGCTCGTTCAGGATCCGGACGGCCTGGTAAAGCTCCAGCATCTCCGGCTCGTTCGCGAAGGTGTTGCTGCCGGTGAAGACGATCACCCTCTCCCTGTCCTCGAGGCCGAGTTCCCTGCGAAGCCCCGGGTCTGCCCTCGGGGGCTGGAGGTATGCCGGGTCGACGCCTGGCGCCAGCACCGTGCAGGGGACCGAGGCCGGCACGAGCTCGCGGAGCCGCTCCACGATCACGGTCGCCGCGTCGGCGAGGCGCAGGAAGGTCCTGTGCCTG
>DATNLY010000309.1:0-4792 GCA_035602635.1 Opitutaceae bacterium
CGGCTCGCCGGGCGCGCAGTCGGCCCTGAGGGCCACGAACCTCCCCCGGTGGCTGTCGTAGGTGGGCCAGAGGGCGGTGCGGTCCGTCTCGGGAAGGGGGAGCGCATCCACGGCCTTGCGCGAGAAGAAGCCGAACCGGCCCTCGGAGATGTCCGGGGGAAGGCCCGGCAGAGGCCTGCGGCACTCGAACAGGAACAGCAGCCAGTGCGAGCGCCCCTCATACGCCTTCTCGGCGATGACGCCGAAGAGGTGCAGGTCGCCGGTCCCGATGACGAGCCCCGTCTCCTCGCGGGTCTCGCGCACGGCGCACTCGAACGGCGATTCGCCGGTGTCCATCTCCAGCTTGCCGCCTATCGGGCTCCAGGCGCCCTTGTTTGGGGCCTTGGAGCGGTGGAGGAGCAGGTGCTCGCCCGCGGCGTTGCCCAGGAAGACGAGGACGGCGATCTGGTAGGGCAGGGCGGGGGGCATGGGTGCGCCGCCCCGGATCAAAGGATCAGGTCCGGCGGCACGTTGGCGAGGGACTCCTCCATCGTCGTCAGCCCCATCTTCACCTTGAGCATCGAGTCCTGGTGGAGCGTCTTCATGCCGGTCTTCATCGCGATCCGCTTGAGCTGGGCGACCTCGACCTCCTTGTTTATGCCCTCGGTGAGCTCCTCGCAGTTGATCATGAGCTCGTGGATCCCCACGCGGCCCTTGTAGCCGTTGCCGTTGCAGACGGGGCAGCCCTGGGGGTTCGTCTTGAAGATCTTCCCGCTCCAGCCGATCGCCTTCTCGATGATCTCCTTCTCGCGCCCCTCGGGCTCGTAGGCCATCTTGCAGTTCTTGCAGACCCGCCGCAGGAGCCGCTGGGCGCACACGGCCACGAGCGAGGCCGAGATGTTGAAGGGCTCGATCCCCATCTCGGAGAGGCGCGTGACGGTCGAGGGCGCGTCGTTCGTGTGGAGGGTCGAGACAAGGAGGTGGCCCGTGAGCGCGGCCTCCGCCGCGATCCCCGCCGTCTCCTCGTCGCGTATCTCTCCCACAAGGATGATGTCCGGGTCCATGCGCAGGTAGCAGCGAAGGGCCCGGGCGAAAGTGAGCCCTATCTGGCGGTTCATCTGCATCTGGTTGAGCCCCGGGAGCGTGTACTCGATCGGGTCCTCCGCCGTCTGGATGTTCACGTCCGGGGTGTTCACCTCGGCGAGCGCGGAATAGAGCGTCATGGACTTGCCCGAGCCGGTCGGCCCGCAGTGCAGGATCATCCCGTAGGGCTGGCGGATGCATTCGCGGTACCTGGCCAGGTTCTCCTCCGAGAACCCCAGGGCCGGCAGCGGGAGCGTCGTCTTCTGCTTGTCCAGGATGCGCATGACGACCTTCTCGCCGAAGTTCATCGGCCCTGTCGCCACGCGCAGGTCGATGTCGATGTTCTTCTTCGTGTACTTCTTGAAGACGATGCGGCCGTCCTGCGGCAGGCGCCGCTCGGAGATGTCCAGGTTGCACATGATCTTCAGGCGCGTGACCAGGCCGTTGGCGACCTGCTTCGGCAGGCGCAGCTTCTCGATGCACATGCCGTCGATCCGGTACCTCACGAGCAGGTCCTTCTCCATGGGCTCAATGTGGATGTCGGAGGCGCCGGAGATGTAGGCGTCCTCGACGATCCGGTTCGCCAGCTGGATGATGGGCGCCGAGTCCTCGCTCTCGAGGTCCGCCGCCTTGAGCTCGCCGCCGCCCTCGTCGGTGTCATAGGCGTCGCTGATCGCCTTGGTCACCGAGCCGATGTCGACGTCGTCGCTGCCCGCCTCCGCCGCCTTCGAGTCCTTGAAGAACTTCTTGATGAGCGCCTCGAAGAGGGTCGCCGAGACGACGCGCACCTCGTCGATCGCGAGGTCGGTCGCCTGGGTGAACGACTCGCGCTTGGCGTAGTCGAGCGGGTTCGTCATGACGACGGCCACCGAGCCGGGCGCGAGGTTCCTGAAGGGGAACACGCCCTCGCGCCGGATGATCGCGTCGCCCGTCGTCTCGACGATCTTCTCGTCGATCTCCTCAAGCTCCTCAATCTTCGTCACGAGCGGCAGGTCCGTCAGCTTTGAGACGAAGCGCGCCGTGTCGTCCGGGCCGAGCTGGAACTTCGGGTCGACCATCCTGTGGATGAGGGCCGCGGAGTACTCCGCCACCTCGCCCAGCAGCTTCAGGTCGGACTCCGTGAACTCCCCGTTGGTGCCCGCCGCGAACTCCTTGTTGAGCGTCTGGATGGCCCCGAGCGTGATCGTCGACTTCAGGGGGACGGTCAGCATCGACTTGACGTCGAAGCCGGTCGTCTTGGCGAGGGACGACATCATGGGCGCCTGGCTCTCGGTGTTCTTGAAGAAGAGCGACTCGCCCGACTGGATGACCTTGCCCACGACGCCCGTCCCGAGCGGCATCTTGAGCTGGAGGAGCTTGGCCTCCATCTCCTTGAATTTCTTCTCCTTTGCCGGGTCGCCCGCCCAAAGCGTGGGCGAATAGTAGATCTGCTTGAAGGCGATGTCGTTGCCCTCGACCAGGTACACGGTCATCGACTGGGCCTGCAGCGCCTCGACCACCTTGGAGGCCGTGAGCTCGATCACCGACGCGACGTCCTCCTTGCTCGGGGCCGGCTTGGAGATGATCTTGATCAGCAGGGAGCGCCGGAGGGCGCTCGCGATGGAGGGTGCTGCCATACTGGGTAGAAAGGGGATTGCCACCCCCCGGCTGTCCTCGCAATGAGAAACGTCCGGTGCGGCCCGCCGGAAGGCTTGGCCCAAGAGGGACTTTCGCATCGGCGGGCGGGCCCGGGGAGACCCCGCCCCGGGCCGGAGCCGCTGTCCCCCATTTCCCTTGCCTAGCCCGGGACTTGCCAAAACATCAGCCGATTGCGATGGCAGACTCCGACCGACACCCGTTTCTGCAGGGGCTTAGCAAGCACCGGGGGGCGCCGCCCACGGTCGTCGTGATCTTCGGGGCGTCGGGAGACCTCACGGCCAGGAAGCTCATCCCGGCCATCTACAACCTGGGCTTCGACAGCCTCCTGCCGACGGACTTCCACCTCGTGGGCTACGGAAGGAAGCCGATCCCCGACGAGGAGTTCCGCAAGATCGCCGCCGCCGCGATCGGCGACTTCTCCCGGCGCAAGCTAGACGCCGAGGTCTGGGGCCGCATCGCCGCGAACACGACGTATGTCTCGGGGGGATACGACGAGAGGGCGGGTTTCGACAGGCTCTCTGAGCACATCCAGGGGATCGAGAAGGGCGTCGGCAGCGAGGTGCAGTCCCTCTTCTACATCTCCACGCCGCCGTCCGTCTTCGGGCCGATCATCCAGAACCTGGGCGCGAGCGGGCTCGGCGGGAAGTACGCCGGCCAGCCGCACAACTCGAAGGTGATCATCGAGAAGCCCTTCGGGAGGGACCTCGACTCGGCCCGCGTCCTCAACGCCGAGCTGAGGGCGGTCTTCGAGGAGAACCAGGTGTATCGGATTGACCACTACCTTGGCAAGGAGACCGTCCAGGACCTCCTTGTCCAGCGCTTCGCAAACTCGATCTTCGAGCCGATCTGGAACCGGAACTTCATCGACAGCGTGCAGATCACCGTGGCCGAGGACCAGGGCGTGGGCACGCGCGCGGGCTACTACGAGCAGAGCGGGTGCCTGCGCGACATGATCCAGAACCACACGAGCCAGCTGCTCGCCCTCACCGCCATGGAGCCCCCGGGATCCTTCGAGGCCGAGGCGATCCGCGACGAGAAGGTCAAGGTCCTAAAGGCGATCGAGCCCATCGAGCTCGGGGAGAACGCGGACGTCGCGCGGGCGCAGTACGCGGCCGGGATGACGGGCGGCAAGGGGGTCCCCGGCTATCTCCAGGAGGCGGGGATCGCGCCGTCCTCGACGACCGAGACATTCGCGGCGCTGCGCCTCTCGATCAACAACTGGCGGTGGCACGGCGTGCCGTTCTACCTGCGCTCCGGCAAGCGGCTGCCGAGGCGGGTCTCGGAGATAGCGGTCCAGTTCAAGAGGCCCCCCGGCACGATCTTCCCGCAGAAGGACGGCTTCGACCTCGCCGCCAACACGCTCTCGTTCCAGATCCAGCCCGACGAGGGCCTGAGCCTCATCCTGAACGCCAAGGTGCCCGGCCTCGAGACCCGCACGCAGCCGGTGAAGATGAGCTTCCGCTATGCGACGACGTTCGGGTCAAACACGCCGGAGGCCTACGAGCGCCTGGTCCTCGACGCGATGATCGGGGACGGGACGCTCTTCATCCGAGGCGACGAGGCGGAGACCTCGTGGAAGATCTACACTCCCGTCCTCAATTTCTGGAAATCGCAGGGGCGAAAGGGGATGGAGGAGTATCCCGCGGGCTCCTGGGGGCCCGCCGGCGCCGACCTGCTCCTCACCTCCCGGGGCCATGCCTGGCGCCAGCCCTGAGGTGGCCGCCCCCCAGGCCATGACCGGGATCTTCGACGCCCTGCCCGGGATCGACGTCCCCGTGGGGTCGATCTCCGCGGGCCTCGCCGCGATGTGGGAGGGCGAGGTCTCCGAGGGCCGCCCCTCGCCCGAGGGCGACCACGCCAAGGCGATCCAGGTCAACTTTGTCCTCCTTCTCGGCTTCAGGACGGACGCCGCGGACGCGGTCCGCCAGTTCGAGACGGCCGTCAGGTTCTCGAAGCGGCACCCGAGCCGCGTGGTGGTCCTGTGCCCCCTCGCGGACGATGCGGGCCCGTGCGAGATGCGCGCCAAGGTCTACGGCGAATGCTCGGTCGGAAGGACGGCCGACGACAGGCGCTGCTGCGAATTCGTGATGCT
>DATNLY010000313.1:0-4143 GCA_035602635.1 Opitutaceae bacterium
CGACCTCGATGGCGTCGGTCTGCGGCGGCTGCCTCTCCCTTATGGACGCCGGAGTGCCGATCATCGCGCCGGTCGCGGGCATCTCCTGCGGCCTGATGACCGACAACGCCCCTGACGGCTCCATAGCCAAATGGGTCACGATCACGGACATTCTGGGCGAGGAGGACCACTTTGGCGACATGGACTTCAAGCTGGCCGGCACGACCAAGGGGATCACCGGCTTCCAGCTCGACCTGAAGATCAACGGCCTGCCGTTCGAGATCGCAAAGGCCGCCATTTACCAGGCCCGCGACGCCCGGATCGAGATCCTGAGGAAGATGCTGGCCGTCATGCCTGCGCCACGCGCCGACCTGAGCAAGTACGCCCCGCGCATCCAGACCATCCAGATCGACCCCGAGAAGATCGGCCTCTTGATCGGACCGGGCGGAAAGACGATCCGGCGCATCACGGAGACGACCGGCGCCCAGATCGACATCGCCGAGGACGACTCCGGCAAGGTCTTCATCTACTCCAACAACGCCGACGCCATGGCCCGCGCCATCCAGGAGGTCGACGGGCTCTGCGGCGGCGGGAGCGGGGGCGGCGGAGGCGGCGTCCCGATCGAGGTCGGCAAGCTCTACACCGGTCGCGTCACCGGAATCAAGGACTTCGGCTGCTTCGTCGAGTGCACGCCCGGCAAGGAGGGCCTCGTCCACATCTCGGAGCTCGCGGACTTCCGCGTGCGCCGCACCGAGGACGTGGTCAAGATGGGCGAGATGATCACGGTCAAGTGCATCGGCATCGACGAGCGCTCCGGCAAGGTGCGTCTGTCGCGCAAGGCCGCGATGCAGGAGCAGGAGGCAGCCAAGAACGCGCCCGAAGCGGCACCCGTCCAGTCCTAAAGGGTTGAGGCTACTCGTAACGAACGACGACGGGGTCGGTTCCGTCCTTCTCCGCGAGCTTGTCCGCGCGCTGCTTGCCGCGGGCCACGAGACCTATGTGGTCGCGCCAAAGGCCGAGCAGAGCTGGATCAGCGCCGCAAAGTCGCACCACAGGCCGGTGGCCTCGGGCCAGGCCGACCGGGGCCTGGGCTGCCCCACGTGGATCGTCGACGGGACGCCGAGCGACAGCGTCAACATCGCCATCGAGCATCTCCTGCCCTGCCGCCCGCAGGCGGTCATCAGCGGCATAAACATCGGCGTGAACGCCAGCCTGGGCTTCATCCTGGGAAGCGGAACGGTCGCCGGCGCCTGCGAGGGGGCGCTCCACGGGATTCCCGCGATCGCCCTGTCCCAGAGCTTCTCGGTCGCCCTCTACGAGACGCTAAAGAGGAAGGGCGGCGATCCCGACGAAGCGGTGCTCGCTGTCATCCGGATGTCCGCAGGCCACGCCGCCCGCATCGCCCCCGCGCTCGCAGCGCAGGCTCCGGCGCGGACCTTCGTCGTCCACAACCTCAACTTCCCCTACCCCTGCGCCCCCGATGCGCAGGTTCGGCGCACCGTTCCCGCGAGGATCCTCAGCTGCGGCCTCTTCGGCTCGCGCGCCGAGGACGGGGCCCACAAGTTCGCGTTCAAGACCGGCGAGGACCTCTCGCCTGAGCCCCTCCTGACGGACCTCGCGGCGCTCGAGGCCGGCTTCATAAGCCACACCGTGCTCGACTACTCCAAGCTTGGTTCGATCTGAGCGCCGGTTTCTGCTTCCTTCGACGCCCAGATGATCGAAGTCCAGCACCTCACGAGGGTATTCCGGACGTACAAGAAGCGGCCCGGCTTCTGGGGGGGCGTGACGGGGCTGTTCAACCGGCAATACGACGAGACCGCCGCGGCAAAGGATGTCAGCTTCTCCATCGCCGAGGGCGAGTTCGTGGGGTTTTTGGGGCCGAACGGCGCGGGAAAGACGACGACGCTCAAGATGCTCTCGGGCCTCATCTTCCCGACGTCGGGCACCGCGAGGGTGGCGGGCTTCGACCCCACGAAGAGGGAGAACGCCTACCGGCGGATCTTCGCCCTCGTCCTCGGCCAGAAGAACCAGCTCTGGTGGGATCTGCCGGCGATCGAGTCCTTCGCCCTGCTGCGCGCGATCTACGGCCTGAAGGAGGAGGACTACAGAAAGACGCTCGACGAGCTCGTCGAGCTCCTCGGCGTCTCCGAGAAGCTCAATGTCATGGTCCGGGAGCTCTCGCTCGGCGAGCGGATGAAGATGGAGCTCATCGCGGCCCTCATCCACAGGCCCAGGGTGCTCTTCCTTGACGAGCCGACGATCGGCCTCGATGTCGTCTCCCAGCGCGCCGTGCGCCTCTTCCTGCGCGACTACAACCTTAGGCACCGCGTCACTATCGTGCTCACCAGCCATTACATGGCCGACATCAAGGAGCTGTGCGAGCGGGTCATCGTGATCCACAAGGGGAGCAAGATCTACGACGGCGCCCTCGACCGCCTTGAGACGGGCTCGGGCAGCAAGAAGAAGATCGTGCGGTTCGTGCCCAAGGACACCGGGTTCCCCGAGTCCTGGCGCTCGAGGTTCGGCGACACCGAGCGGGGCGCCGATGGTACCTTCACGCTGCGCGTGCCGAGCGACGACGTTGTCGCCGTCGCCCAGGAGGTCCTGGCCACGGGCCCGGTCGCCGACATCACGATCGAGGACGTCCCGCTCGAGGACATAATAGCGGAACTGTTCCAGTCGAGGTAGCGGGCGCATCCGGGGCACCCGCGTCCCTCGCGCCGGGTCCCTACGATTCCGGGCCAAGGAGGCCTGAGAGCCACGCGCGGATCCCGGCCGAGTCGCGGACCTTCCAGCCCCGCCCCGCCGCGACCGCCGCGGACGACCGGGCAAACGCGTCGCCGATCTGGCCGAGCGCGGGGACCAGGACGGACCGCTCGGGCCGCGTGCAGATGTCCGTGGCCCGCATCTGCTCCGGGGTGAGCCAGAGCTCGGCGCGCCTTCCCCTGGGAAAGGCCTTGCGGCCGTCCAGCATGGCCTCCTGCTCGAGCATCCGGAGCGTATTCTCGACCAGGTGCTCGTGGATTCCGCGCTGGGCCGCCCGGAATTCCCCGCGCCTCACCTTTTTCGCGACCCAGACGAACTGGCTCCAGAATTCGCCGCACCAGGCGTTGAACTCCTCCTCACCGGCGGGGGCGCTGAAGAAGGAGATCCGGGAGTAGCGTCGCTCCCAGAGGGCCCCCCCCTTTATCACCCGCCAGCCGGACCCGGCGACGCCCCTCAGGTCGGCGACCCCCCTCGAGAGGGCGCGGGGCCACAGGCGCGCCGTCTGCGGCCAGCGCAGCGCCGTGACGGCGATGAGCACCTCAATGTGGCGCAGCACGACAAAGTCGGCCTCGAGCGCCCCCTCGTAGACGGCGGTCACCTTGAGGACGTTCCCGAATGCCATGCGGCTGCCATAGGCCCAGCAGCGGCCAAGTCCCTCCGAAAACGAGCCGTCGCGGTAGGCGCCGGGGCGCGACGTGACAAGCTGGTAATCGTAGTCCGACATGGCGTCGGCCGCCGAACCCGGCTGGACGCGGGATCCGATCTGCACCAGCGCCTTTATGTCCCCCCGGGCGTGCGCCCAACTTGAAAGCGCGGACGACCAGCCATCCTCAGGGAGACTCATGCGGAGGCTGGAAGGGCGTCAGGATCGCCTGCCGTCGCCGCGCCGCCGACGCGGAACGGGGTCGCGCTGCCGCCCGCCGGATGCTTCAGCGGCATAGCCTCCACCTCGAACAGCCCCTCCACCCGCCTCGACCTCAGGGAGATCATCAGCTCCGGCCCTTCGATGCCCTGGCCCACGTGCACCGTGCCAAAGTGGAACCGGATCACCTCGCGGGCCAGGTAGACGGGCACGGTCGGGTACTCCTCCGTCGAGCTCGCATCACCCACCTTGATCTGGTCCACCCTCAGGCCCGGATACGCGATTGTCACAAGGCAGATGGACTCGTCGCCGCGGCCCTTCTCCTTCAGGGAAAGGGTGAATTTCACCTCCCGGGCCCCAATCTCCACCTTGTCCTTGGTCTCTAGGATCTCCCGGCAGAGCCAGAGAAGGGCCTCCCGCAGGTTCTTCTCATGCCCCCAGATCACCGGGGCCACCTCGGGAGTGTTCGCATTGCCGTTGACCTCCTTCGCGACGGACTGCACGAGCAGCTTCAGGTCGACCCGGGTCGTCGGCCG
>DATNLY010000319.1:0-3717 GCA_035602635.1 Opitutaceae bacterium
AGGGACCTGCAGGGCAAGGGGGCGACCCAGGACGAGCTCGACCGGGCGAAGAACCCAATCCTCACGGCGATTCGCGAGTCCGAGCGGACGAACCAATACTGGGTGCACGTGCTCTCCAGGGCCCAGGAGCGCCCCGAGGTCCTGGACTGGGCGAGGTCGCGCAGCGCCGACTTCGGGGCCATCTCCAAGGCGGACATCGACGCGCTGGCGGCGTCCTACCTCGACCCGGCGAAGGCCTCCCGCGTGGTCATCCACCCGGTGGACGGCCCCGCCGCGAAGGCCTCCCCCGACCGCGCCCAATAGCCGGTCAGGCGCGGCCGAAGACCAGGGAGGCGTTTGTCCCCCCGAAGCCGAAGCTGTTTGCAAGGGCCACGTCCACGCCCTTCCTCACGGCCGAGTGCGCCGTGAAGTCGAGGCCGAGCGCGGCGCATGCCGGGTCCAGGTTGTCGAGGTTGGCCGTCGGGGGGACAATGCCCGTGTCTATGGCGAGCACGGCCGCCATGGCCCCCAGGGCGCCGGCGGCGCCCAGCAGGTGGCCGGTCATCGACTTGACCGCGCTCACGCTCAGCCTGTCCCTGCTGGAGGCGAACACCGCCGCGATCGCCGCCGCCTCCTCGCCGTCGCCGGCGGGCGTCGAGGTCGCGTGCGCGGAGACATAGCCCACCCGCCCCGGCGAGATCCCGCCGTCGGCGAGCGCAAGCTGCATCGAGCGGCGGGAGCCCTCCGCGTCGGGCGCCAGGGATGACAGGTGGTGCGCGTCGGCGGTCGCCCCGTAGCCGAGGAGCTCGGCGTAGACCCGGGCGCCGCGCCTGCGCGCATGCTCCATCTCCTCAAGGACGAATACGACCGCGCCCTCGCCGATCACAAACCCGTCGCGGTCCGCATCGTAGGGCCTCGAGGCCCTCTGGGGCTCGTCGTTGCGGGTGGAAAGGGCCTTCATCTGCGCAAACGCGCCCACGGCCACCTGCGTGATCACCGCCTCGGCCCCGCCCGCGATCATGACGTCGGCGTCGCCCCGCCGTATCGCCCGCGCCGATTCGCCCAGGGTGTGGCCGCTCGTGGCGCACGCCGACGCGATGCTCATGTTCGGCCCCCGGCAGTCGAGGAGTATGGCCATCTGGCCGGAAAGGATGTTGGGGGCCGCCTGGAGGATGAAGAAGGGTGAGATCTTGCGGAACCCGCCGATCCGCCACGCCTCGTGGGTTGCGACGATCTCGGGCAGGCCCCCGAGCCCGACGCCCAGGTTGACTCCCAGGCGCTCCGACGGGAGGGAGTCCCGGATGGAATCGAGGCCGGAGTCGATGTAGGCCTCCAGGCCAGCCCCAAGGCCCAAGTGCGTGAAGCGCCCCAACTTACGAACATCCTTCGCCGAAAGCGGCGCCGTGACCGGGTCCCTGTCCCTGCCCCGGGGATGCACGGGGGTCGCGATGGGGGCGGTGGGATCGTAGGCCTTCACCTCGCCGGCTATCCTTGCGGTGCATCCGGTTGGATCAAAGCGCGTTATGGGGCCAATTCCGCTCCTCCCCGAGGTCAACGACTCCCACGTCTGGCGAACGGAGAGGCCCACGGGCGTGACGGAACCCATTCCGGTGACGGCAACTCTGCGATTGGTGTTACCTGCTGGCATGAGCCAAAAAGCACAACAACGGGCCGCGCGATAGGCAAGTCTTTGACTTTGCCAAACCCCTATGATCGGATGGACCGCCCTAACCGATGCAGCAGCTTCACGCCTACTGGCGCATGGATTACATTGAGGCGCCGCGCTACCCGGCAACGATGAAGCGGCCATTCACGGAGCTGCCGGCCATGGGAAACGACCGCCTGGCCCTGATTGTGCACCGTTCCGCCCATTCCTACCTGGTCTTGAACCGTTTTCCGTACAATCCGGGCCACCTGCTCGCGGTGCCTTTCCGGGAGGTCGTCGAGCCCGAGGAGCTGGCAAGGGACGAGCGGGCTGACCTGATGGAGGAGGTCGTGTTCGCAAGGCGCCTGCTCGCGGCGGCCATGAAGCCCGACGGTGTGAACGTCGGGTTCAACCTGGGCACGGCCGCGGGCGGCAGCATCGCGCACCTGCACGCCCACGTCGTCCCCCGGTGGAACGGAGACAACAATTTCATGCCCGTCGTGGCCCAGATCCGCGTCCTGCCCCAGTCGCTTGAGGCGACCTGGGAGCGGCTGGCCGCGGCGGTTGGAAAAGTGGCGCCGCTCGCCTGACCAAGCCCCCGTGCCCGCCAAGACGCTGCATTTCCAGAGCCCGAGGCACCTGAGCCAGCTCTATGCCGGCAGGGAGGAGAACCTCGCGCACGCCGAGAGGGCGCTCGGCGTGAAGCTGGTCACCCGCGAGGGCTGGCTGAAGATCGAGGCCCCCGTGGAGCCGCTCGCGCTCGCGGAGGAGTTCTTCGCGTTCCTGAACGCGGCCCGCACCCAGGGCATGACCATCCGGACCCCCGACTTCGCGAGGGTCGTGGACTCGTTCGCGAAGGGCGAGGCGGGGCGCTGGCGCGCGCTGCTCGACGAGCCGCTTGTCATCGCCACGAACCGCAAGAGCGTCGTTCCGAAGACAATCGGCCAGAAGGAGTACCTCCAGTCCGTGCTGAGGCATCCCATCGTGTTCGGGATCGGCCCCGCCGGCACCGGCAAGACCTACCTTGCGATGGCGGCCGCGGTCTCGGCGCTCCTGAACAACGAGGTGCAGCGGATCGTGCTGACGCGCCCCGCGGTCGAGGCGGGCGAGGCCCTCGGCTTCCTCCCGGGCGACCTCCGGGAGAAGATACTCCCCTACCTGCGCCCCATCTACGACGCCCTCCACGACATGCTGGAGCCCGAGGAGGTCGTGAAGCTCACCGAGAAGGGGATCATCGAGATCGCCCCGCTTGCGTACATGCGCGGCCGGACGCTCTCGCACGCGTTCGTGATCCTCGACGAGGCCCAGAACACCACCCCGGAGCAGATGATGATGTTCCTGACGCGCCTCGGCGAGGACTCGAGGATGGTGGTGACCGGGGACGTGACGCAGATCGACCTTCCCCGCTCCAAGCAGTCCGGCCTCCTGGAGGTGCGCCACATCCTCAAGGACACGCCCGGCGTCGTATTCCACGCCTTCACCTCTGCGGACGCCGTCCGCCATCCGCTCGTCCAGCGGATCATCGAGGACTACGAGCGCTACAAGAACCCGATGGCCGGCGCCCAGTCCGGCGCCGGGCGCTGACCATGGACGTTCGCAACCAACTCAGGCTCCTGGTCGGCGGGCTCGGCGCGCGCAAGGGGAACCCGAAGTCGCCCCCCGGGGCCGGCTTCAGGGAGTTCCTCGACCGCAGCCGGCTCGTGGCCGGGCTCATCTTCGTCGTCACCGTGGCCGCGATCGTGCTCGTGAGCTCGGCCGGCATGAGGGTCCTCGACCTGCCCGTCCTGCCGAACCAGATCGCGCCGGTCAGGATCGTGGCGGGGGTGCCGTTCACCTACGCGAGCACGGCGAAGACGGAGGCCGAGCGCGAGCGGCGCCTGGCCGGCCTGCCGCCGATCTACCGCCTCGACATGGCGCCCCTCGATAAGTTCGAGGGCGCGGCCCGGCTGCTCCTCGCCAACCTGGCCGCATTCGAGGCCGCCCACCCGGACCCGTCGACCCTCTTCTTTGACCGGCACGGCGCCCTCTCCGCCCTGGCCGACGAGTTCCACGCGCGCGGGCCCTACGAGACAAGCGCGGACGACCTGGACGCG
>DATNLY010000323.1:0-9961 GCA_035602635.1 Opitutaceae bacterium
GGCGTCTACCACACCTACTCCGGGGTGATCTTCGACCACTGCAAGTACCCCGTGCGCTCCTTCAGGAAGGGCCCCACGAAGTTGAGCGCGGTGTATGGGCCCACCTGCGACGCCCTGGACGTCGTCTCGATGGCCGAGAACCTTCCCGAGCTCAACCGCGACGACCTGGTCTACAGCGAGAACATCGGGGCCTACAGCCACGCCTCGTCGACCTACTTCAACGGGTTCCCGCCCGCGAAGGTCGTGCACGTGAACGCCTGAGGGGATGCTGCCGGGGCGCCCCGCTTGCGAAAACCCGCGGGCGCCGCCAACTTGAGCCCAATGCCAGGCACACCCCGCACCCGGGCCCGGTTGGCCCTCCTCCTCGCGCTGGCCGCCTTCTCGGCGCCGGCGGCCCGCGCATCCGACGAACCGGCGCAGGACGGCCGCCGCAGGCAGGATATCGCGTTTGCGGAGATCCCGGCGCACTCGGCCGCCGACGCGCCGTTCGCCGTCCCCGCGACCGCGACCTCGGGCCTGCCGGTCGAGCTGCGGATCATCTCGGGGCCGGCCGTGCTCGACCAGGGCAAGTTCAGGCTGACGGGCGAGCCCGGCCTCGTCATCGTCCGCGCCTCCCAGCCGGGAAACGCCGCGTTCCAGCCCGCCCGCGACGCGGAACGGGCGTTCACCGTCCGGCCGAGGCCATCGGCCCCGGCGTTCACCTCGCAGCCGGCCGCCGCGGATGCGACGGTCGGCGGGCCGATCCTCATGTCGGTCGAGGTCTCTGGGGAACCCGCGCCCTCCCTCCAGTGGCGCAAGGACGGCTCGCCGATCGACGGGGCCACGGGCCGCGCGCTCGAGATTGCCCAGGCCGCGGCCTCCGACGCCGGCAGCTACGACGTCACGGCCTCCAACCCGTCCGGCACCGCGGCCAGCCAGCGCGTCACGGTCATGGTGGGAAGGCGAAGCCAGTTCGTCAGCTTTCAGGCGCCGGGGGGGCCGCTCGTCGCCGGCCAGCCGGTCACGCTGAGCGCGAGCGCGTCGTCGGGCCTGCCCGTGCGGTTCGAGGTTTCATCCGGTCCCGGGTTCCTGACAGGGGCGACCCTGACCGCCCAGGCGGGCGCGGTCGTCGTCCGGGCCGTCCAGCCGGGTGATTCCGGGTACGATGCCGCGTCACCGGTGACGCAGACCCTGATCTTCAGTCCGGCCCCGGGCCGTTGACGGCCCGCGGCGGTCAGTGCCCCGCGGGCGCCGCGGCCGGGCCGAACGCGGGCGCGGGCGAATCGGGGACCGAGGAGCGGAGGGTTGCGATGCGCTCGCCAAAAGGGCTGGAGGGGTCGATCTGCATCAGCCTTTCCGTGAGCTTCTGGACCTCGCCGGGACGCCCCTGCGAGACCTCAAGCACCGCCAGCTGGTAGGCCGCCTCGCACCGGATGGGCTTCGGCTGGGCCTCGTCGCCCAGGATCTGGCGCAGGGCCGCCTCGGCGTCGGACTCCCTGCCCGACTGGGCCTGGGATACCGCGAGCCCAAGCCTCGCGCGCGATAGGAGGGGTCCGGCGGGAACGTCGGGGATCGCCTGGCCGTAGTCCGTCGAGGCCTCCGCGAATTTCCCGGACTCGTACGCCATGTCGGCCACCCTGAGTTCCGCGACCCCTGCCAGGGGGTGCCCCCGGTGGGAGTCCGCGAAGGCCCGGAGCATGTCGGGGGCGGTGCACGCCGCGTAGGCCTGCTGCACCGCAAGTTCCTTTTGCGCAGAGAAATAGTCCATGGCGCCCTTGCCGAGCACCGCGGCCGCGACGAAGCACAGGACGATGTAGAACATGTTGCCATTGCGCTCCCAGGCCACCCTGAGCCTGTCCTCGAATGAGACAGGGATCTCGGCGGCCTTGGGGTCGGAGGGAGCGGCTGGGGTGGGCATCGGCGATGGGTTCAACCTGTGTGAAGTGCAGACAAGAGCAAAACCGCGCGCTCCTGTAAACCCGGAAACGGGTCCCTAGACGGTGGTGACGTTTCCCCGGTATTTCTGGATCGGGCGCACGCCCACCGGCTTCTCCCGGATCGCCCGTATCCCGCCCACGGCCGCGCGGGCCGCCATGATCGTCGTCATGATGCACACGTTGTGGGCGTACACCGCCGCCCGGATGGTGTTCTCGTCGCGGCGCGGGATGAGCCCGCCGGGGGTGTTGATCACCATCTGGATCTGGCCGTTCTTGATCATGTCGACGGCGTTCGGGCGGCCCTCGCTGATCTTCGCGATCCGCTTCACGGGCACGCCGCTCTCAGTGAGGGTCCTCGCCGTGCCGCTCGTGGAATAGAGCGTGAAGCCCATGTCCACGAGCTCCCGGCCCATCTCGACGGCGTGCGGCTTGTCCGCGTCCTTCACGCTCAGGAAGACGTTGCCCGCCTTCGGCAGGCCGGGCTTCGCCGCGGCCTGCGCCTTGGCGAACGCGATCCCGAGGTCCGCGTCGAGGCCCATGACCTCGCCCGTGGAGCGCATTTCGGGCCCGAGGGCTATCGTCGCGCCCGGGAAGCGGACGAACGGAAACACGGCCTCCTTCACGCACCAGTGCTTCGGGACCACCTCCTGGGTGAAGCCGAGCTCGGAAAGCTTCATGCCCGCCATCACCTTCGCGGCGAGCTTGGCGATCGGGATGCCGATCGCCTTGGCGACGAACGGCACCGTCCGCGAGGCACGGGGATTGACCTCAAGAACGAAGAGCTGGCCGTCCTTGACCGCGAACTGGATGTTCATCAGGCCGACGACCCGGAGCTCCCTCGCGAGCGCGTGGGTGGCCGCCCGGACCTGTGCCAGCATCTCCTTTCCGAGCGTGTGCGGCGGCATCACCATCGCCGCGTCCCCGGAGTGGACGCCGGCGAACTCGATGTGCTCGAGCATCCCCCCGATGATGCTCGTCGCGCCGTCGCTGAGGCAGTCGACGTCGAGCTCGATGGCGTCCTCGAGGAACTTGTCGATCAGGACCGGCTTTCCGGGCATGACCTCGAACACCTGCCTGGTGATGGCCTTCAGGTCGTCCTCGCTGTAGGTGACGAACATCCCGCGCCCGCCCAGCACGAACGAGGGCCGCAGCAGGACGGGGTAGCCGATCTCGGCCGCGAACGAGGCCGCGTCGCCCTCGCTGGTCGCGGTGCGGTTCTCCGGCTGGCGCAGCCCCAGCTTGGTGAGGACCCGGGAGAAGAGCCTGCGGTCCTCGGCAATCTCGATCGACTCGGGCGACGTCCCGATGACGTTCACGCCGTTCGCCTTCAGCCCAGCGGCAAGGTTGAGCGGGGTCTGGCCCCCGAACTGCACGATGGCCCCCTCGCACCCCTCCTGGTGGTAGACCTCGAGCACGTCCTCCAGCGTGAGCGGCTCGAAGTAGAGCCTGTCGCTCGTGTCGTAGTCGGTGGAGACCGTCTCGGGGTTCGAGTTTACCATGACCGTCTCGTACCCGATCTCGCGCAGGGCGAAGCTCGCGTGGACGCAGCAGTAGTCGAACTCGATCCCCTGGCCGATCCGGTTGGGGCCGCCGCCGAGGATCATGATCTTGCGCTTCGCCGAGGGCATGACCTCGTTCTCCTCCCCGTAGCTGGAATAGTAGTAGGGCGTGAACGCCTCGAACTCGGCGGCGCACGTGTCGACGAGCCGGAACGTCGTCTTGATCCCGCGCCCCGCGCGGTCGGCGCGCACGGACGCCAGGTCCGTCTTCAGGAGGTTCGCGAGCTGCGCGTCCGAAAAGCCGAACTGCTTCGCCCTGCGCATGAGCCCCGTGGGGATCGTGGGGAGCGTCAGCTCCCGCAGGGCCTCCTCCATCTCGTGGATCTCGCGCAGCTGGTGCAGGAACCACGGGTCTATCCTCGTCAGGTCGTGGACCTGCTCGACCGTGTAGCCGGCCCTGAACGCGTACCGGATGTAGAATATCCGCTCCCCGTTCGGCGTGCCGAGCTTGGTCTTGATCGTCGCGTCGTCGGGGCGCTCCTCGCCGCCCAGCCTGCCCCCGCCGCCGAGGCCGCACGCCCCGGTCTCCAGCGAGCGCAGCGCCTTCTGGATCGACTCCTTGAACGTCCGCCCGATCGCCATCGCCTCCCCGACCGACTTCATCGAGGAGGTGAGCGTCGTGTCGGCGTCGGGGAACTTCTCGAAAGTGAAGCGCGGGATCTTCGTCACCACGTAGTCGATCGTCGGCTCGAAGCTCGCGGGCGTGAGGCGGGTGATGTCGTTGCGGAGCTCGTCGAGCGAGTATCCGACGGCGAGCTTGGCCGCGATCTTCGCGATGGGGAAGCCCGTCGCCTTCGACGCGAGCGCGGAGGAGCGCGACACGCGCGGGTTCATCTCGATCACGACCATCCTCCCGGTCGCGGGATCGACCGCGAACTGGATGTTCGAGCCGCCGGTCTCGACACCCACCTCCCGGATGACCGCGAACGAGGCGTCGCGCATCGCCTGGAACTCCTTGTCCGTGAGCGTCATCGCCGGGGCGACCGTGATCGAGTCCCCCGTGTGGACGCCCATGGGGTCGAAGTTCTCGATCGAGCAGATCACGACGCACTGGTCCTTGTGGTCGCGCATGACCTCCATCTCGAATTCCTTCCACCCGAGGAGGCACTCCTCGACGAGCACCTCGTGCACAGGAGAGATGTCGAGCCCGTTGGAGACGATCTGCTCGAATTCCTGCCTGTTGTAGGCGATGCCCCCGCCCTGCCCCCCGAGCGTGAAGCTCGGCCGGATGATCAGGGGAAAGACGCCGACCTCGTCGGCGGCGGCACGCGCCTCCTCGGGGCTCCTGACGGTCCTGGACCTCGCCACGTCCAGGCCGATCTTCACCATCGCCTGCTTGAAAAGCTCGCGGTCCTCCCCCTTGGCGATCGCCTCGGGCTTCGCCCCGATCATCTCGACCCCGTACCTGGCGAGGATGCCCAGCTTGTTCAGCTCCATCGACAGGTTGAGCGCGGTCTGGCCCCCCAGGGTCGGAAGCAGCGCCGACGGCCTCTCCGCGGCGATGATCTTCTCGAGGATATCCACCGTAAGAGGCTCGATGTAAGTGACATCCGCGAATTCCGGATCCGTCATTATGGTGGCCGGATTGGAGTTCACCAGGATCACCCGGAACCCCTCCTCCCTGATGGCCTTGCACGCCTGCGTCCCCGAATAGTCGAACTCGCACGCCTGGCCGATGACGATGGGCCCGGCGCCAATGATCAGAATGGACTCTAGGTCTGTGCGTTTGGGCATTGGCGTAGGGGCGCGAACGCCTCCGACAGTTGCCGCCGCCCATTTCCGCGGCAAGGGAAATTGGTCTATCCCAGCTTCGCCTGGTCGACCCCGAGGACCTTGGCGGCCGCGGCCTTGTCGCCGCGGCACGCGTGGACCACGCGGTCCAGGTACTGCCTCTCCTGCCCCGCGAGGTATTCCTCGAGCGTCGGCCAATGCTTCATCTCGCGCAGCCGCAGGGGCAGCTGCTGCGAGGTGACCACGCGCGTCTCCGCGGTCGACGCGATCTTCGAGATGACCTGGGACATCTCAGTCAGGTTGCCGGGCCAGTGGTAGGCGGTGAGGACCGCCATCGCGTCATCAGTGAACTCGATGAGGTTCGTGTCGATCAGGGGGTTGGTCGACCTCAGCGTGAAGTGCTTCACGAGCTCGGGAATGTCCTCCTTGTGGTCGCGCAGCGCCGGCATCTGCAGCGGCAGCGACGCGACCCTGTAGAACAGCTCGTCGTTGAAGTGGCCCTCGTCGACCATCTTCTCGAGGTCCTCGGTCGTCGTGCAGATGAGGCGGAACCCGTGCGCCGTGTTCCTGAGGACGCTCACGAGCTCCTTCTGGACGGGCGGCGCAAGGCACTGCAGGTGCTGCAGGAAGAGGGTCCCGCCCTTTGCGTCGCGCACCCAGGGCCCGCCCTCGCCGTTGTGCCCGAGGAGCCCGTCGCGGAAGCTCTGCTCGGAGCTGAGCGAGCAGTCGATCCTGAGCAGCTTGGCCTGCTCGGCGCCCGTGACCCCGTGCAGGATGTCCGCGACCGTGGCCTTGCCGGTCCCGTTCTCGCCCACGAGGAGCACGGCCGTGCGGACCGCCGCCAGCTTCTTCACCTGCTGGATCAGCTTCTTGATCTGCGCGCTCTTGCCGACCAGCCGGCCGTCGATGTCGGAGGGCTTCAGGCCCGCGTCGGCGATGGCGATGGCGCGCTGCGCCTGGATCTCGCGGAACTCGACGCCCCGCTTGAGGGTCGCGATCAGCTCGTCGACGCGGAACGGCTTCTGGAGGTAGTCGAACGCGCCGTACTTGAGCGCCTGGACGGCGCTCTCGGTGCTCGCGTACGCCGTCATGATGATCGTGACGTTGTTGGGATCGTAGGCCTTGAGCTGCTTCAGGAGCGTGATCCCGTCCATCGGCTTCATGTCGATGTCGGCCAGGACCATGTCGAACTTCTCGACCTTGTACCGCGCCAGCCCCTTCTCTCCGTCCGTCGCGAATGCCGTCGAGAAGCCGGTCGGCTGGATGACCGCCTCTAGCATTTCATGAATCGAGATCAGGTCGTCGACGATGAGGACGGAGGGCATGACTGATTCGGGGGAACGCGAAGCCTCCCGGCTGCCGCCGGGCAAGTCAACAGCGCGCGCTGCCGGCTTTGCCGGGGGGCCGTCCGGCCGGCATCAACCCATTCCGCCCGCGACCGCGCCCAGCTGGAAGATCGGCAGGAACATCGCCATGACGATGCCGCCGACGATGACGCCGAGGAACACGATGAGGAGCGGCTCGATCAGGGACGTGAGCGCGGCCACCGTGGCGTCGCACTCGACGTCGTAGAAGTCCGCGATCTTGTTCATCATCCCGTCGACGTTTCCGGTCGCCTCGCCGGCCTTCACCATGTGCTTCATCATTGGCGGGAAAAACTCGTTGGAGGCCAGGATCTCGGAGACCTGGCCGCCCTGGCTCACGTGCTTGGCGATCTCCTGGCACGCATCCTCGATCTGCACCTTGCCGCTCGCGGAGGCGACGATCTCCAGGGTCCGCAGGATCGGTACGCCGGAGCGGATGAGCGTCGCGTAGGTGCGGCAGAACCTGGAAAGCGCGATCTTGTGGATGAGGTTGCCGAAGATCGGCGCCCGCACGAGGGCCTGGTCCTTGAAGCGCCGGCCCTTGGGCGTCGCGATGAACTTGCTGACGACATAGTAGATCGCGTAGCAGACCCCCGCGATCAGCCACCACCTGTGCTTCATGAAGTCGCTCACGTCGATCAGCAGCTGGGTCGGGGCCGGCAGCTTGGCGCCGAAGTCCTTGAACATGGCGGCGAACACCGGGATGACGAAGATGAGGAGCACGTTGACGAGCAGGATCGCGAGCGAGATGACGCCGACCGGGTAGGCCATTGCCGACTTGACCTTCTTCGTCAGCTTGACCGTGGCCTCGAAGTAGCCCGCGACCTTGCCGAGGATCTCGGCGAGCCCGCCGCTCGCCTCGCCGGCCTCCACCATCGATATGAAGAGCGTCGGGAAGGCCCTCGGGAACTTCTTCACCGAGGACGAGAACGAGTTGCCCTGCGAGATGTCGAGGCGCACGTCGCGGATGATGATCCGGAAGCGCGGATCCTCGGTCTGGTCCTGGAGGGCCTCGAGGCACTGCACGAGCGGAAGTCCGGCCACGAGCAGCGACGCGAGCTGCTGGGTGAACATCGTGAGCTCGCCGAGCGGCAGCTTGTACTTCTTCGCGCTTCTCTCGAGGGATTTCTGCTTTGCGAGGGTCTGGGCCGCGCGTACGTCCGAGGTAGCCTTCTTGGCGCCGTCAGTGCGGGCGGCTGCGGTGCCCGGGGCTGCAGATGCAGAGGAGAAAATGGCCATGGTGCTGATAAAACACACCCCATCCTGTCCCGCAACCCCATTTGCGGGGCGCATGCCACGAAAAATGCGTAAAGGAAGCCCCTGATGGACCGGGGGTTGGCGCGGCCGCCGGGAACCTGCCGGCCTTCGCAATGAGCTGGCGGGCCAGCACGATCCACCCCGGGGTGGGGCTCCCCTCTTCACCGGGATTGCAGGGAGCATTCGGATTTGCTCGTGTTTTCCGGTGGTGAACGAATCCCCGTCCGGGAAGGCCGACCCCAAGCCGATCATCTCGAGAGACGCCGGATTTGCGGCGCTGGTCCTCGTTGCGACATTTCTCGCGTACCTCCCGGCGCTCGCCGGCGGGTTCATATGGAACGACGCCGATTACGTGACCGCGCCGGCGCTCCGCTCGCTTCACGGCCTGGCCCGGATCTGGACGGAGGTCGGGGCGACCCAGCAATATTATCCGCTCCTGCACAGCTTTTTCTGGGTGCAGCACCTGCTCTGGGGGGACCACCCCCTCGGCTACCATGTGGTCGCCATCCTGCTTCACGCGGGATCGGCGGTGCTTTTCGCCCTCGTCCTTCGCCGGCTCTTCGCATGCGCACCGGGGTCCGGGGCCGGTGGCGCCCAGGCGCAGCCCCTTGCCGGCGCCGAATGGCTGGCTGCGCTGCTCTTCGCCCTGCACCCGGTGCATGTCGAGTCGGTCGCGTGGATCTCGGAGCAGAAGAACACGACCTCGCTCGCACTCTACCTCGGCTCCGCCCTTCTCTACCTGCGGTTCGACGGGACCCGGCGGCCCTGGACCTACGCCGCGGCCGCGGGGCTGTTCGCCTGCGCGCTTGCCTGCAAGACCGTCACGGCGTCCCTCCCGGCGGCCCTGCTGGTCGTCTTCTGGTGGAAGCGGGGGCGCCTCGGCTGGCGCCGCGACATCATTCCCCTGATCCCATGGCTCGCGCTTGGCGCGGCGGCGGGACTGTTCAGCGGCTGGGTCGAGCGCAAGTATGTTGGCGCGCAAGGCTCGGAGTTCGACCTGTCCCTCGCCTCCCGCACGCTCGTCGCCGGCCGGGCCGTCTGGTTCTATCTGGGCAAGCTCGCCTGGCCGTTCGGCCTGAATTTCATCTACCCGCGCTGGACGGTGGACCCTTCATCCTGGTGGCAGTGGCTCTTCCCGCTGGGCGTCGCGGCGGCGGCCGCCGCGCTCTGGGCCCTGCGGCGGCGCACACGTGGCCCGCTGGCGGCGTTCCTGTTCTTCACGGGCTCGCTGTTCCCCGTCCTCGGCTTCTTCAACCTCTACGGCGACCGCTATTCGTGGGTTTGGGACCACTGGCAGTACCTTCCCGACCTCGGCATGGTGGCGCTGGCCGCAGCGGGCATGGCCGCCGTCTGGCGGAGCATGGCGCCGCACATGGGCAGGCTGGGCCCCGGGCTGGCGGCGGCGCTGGCCGTCCTTCTCGGCTCACTCTCCTGGGCGCATTGCGGCATGTTCCACGACGACGAGACGCTCTACCGCGAGACGCTGGAGAGGAACCCCGGCAGCTGGCTCGCCCACAACAACCTGGGGACGCTCCTCTCGGGGCAGCCCGGCCGAACGAACGATGCGATCACCCAGTTCAAGGAGGCGATTCGCCTGCGGCCGGACTATGCAATGACCCACTACAACCTGGGGAATGTGTCGGCGAGCGTGCCCGGTCGACTGGACGAGGCGGTCGCGCAGCTTGAGGAGGCTATCCAGCTGAAGCCGGACTATGTCGTGGCGCACAATAACCTGGGGGCGGTCCTCGCGAAGATCCCGGGCCGACTCGACGATGCCATCGCCCAGTACGTGGAGGCGCTCCGCATCGATCCGGGTTTTGCCGAGGCCCACAACAACCTCGGAAACGCCCTCGTGACGAGGCCCGGCCGCCTGGACGACGCGATTGCCGAGTACACGGAGGCGCTTCGCCTTCGGCCGGGCTACGCCGAGGCGCATCTCAACCTGGGGATTGCGCTGTCAAGGAAGCCCGGCCGCACGGACGAGTCGATCGCCCAGTACCGGGAGGCGCTGGAGCTCAACCCGGACCATGCCGAGACGCATTTCAACCTGGCGAACGCGCTGAGGGGCGTGCCCGGACGCTTGGACGAGTCGATCGCCCAGTACGACGAGGCGATCCGGCTGAAGCCGGACTAC
>DATNLY010000324.1:0-3774 GCA_035602635.1 Opitutaceae bacterium
TCTACGAGAAGAAGGACTGGAGGCCGCGGCTGATCCTCCTGGAGGACTGCCGCCACGTGATCGTGAGCGACGTGAACCTCAAGGACGCCGCGTTCTGGTCCCTCCACCTCGCCGGCTGCGAGGACGTCTCCATCCACGGGATCTCGATCCGCAACAGCCTCAAGGCCCCCAACTGCGACGGCATCGACCCCGACCACTCGCGCAACGTGCGCATCACCGACTGCTCGATCGAGTGCGGCGACGACGCCATCGTCGTCAAGACAAGCCGCGAGTTCGCCCAGTACGGCCCCTGCGAGAACATCGTGGTATCGGGCTGCGTCCTGACGACGCACGACTGCGCGCTGAAGATCGGGTCCGAGACGGTCGGCGCCATCCGAAACGTGGTGTTCTCCGACTGCATCGTGAACGAGTGCTGCCGGGGGATAGGGATCATGATGCGCGACGAGGGAAGCGTGGAGAACATCGTCGCCCACGACATCGTCATCCGCTCGCAGCTCTATTTCCCGGTGCCCAACGGCTGGTGGGGCGCCTCCGAGGCGATCTACGTGAACGCCCATCCGCGGGTCCCCGGCGCCAAGCTCGGCCGCCTGCGGACGCTGCGCTTCTCGCACATCGTCGCGAGCGGCGAGGCCGGGGTTTTCATCCAGGGCTCGGCCGAATGCGCCCCGGAGGACATCGTCCTCGACGGCGTCACGCTCGACATCGCAAAGACGACCGACTGGCCGAGCCGGTTCGACCTGCGACCGCCCGAGGAGCTCGGCGTCGAGGAAAAGGGGGTCGTGATCGCGGGCATCCATATCCAGGACGCCCGGCAGGTGACGCTGCGCGACTGCCTGGTGCGCTGGGGGCCCAACCCGCCGGCAAGCTACGGGCCGGCGCTCCGGACGGAACGCGTCGAGGGCCTCCACGTCGAGAACTTCCAGGGATCCGACGCCCACCCGCCCCAGTGACGGGGCGACGGAAGCAGGCAGACGGATGACCCCGAGCAATCTCGACTCTCACAGCAGGCAAGCCCCGATCCAGACACCTCCATGCGCCCCTCCCGCCTCGCAGTCCTAGCATCGGCCGCCGCCCTTCTCGCCGCGACGGCCCCCGCGCAGGAGGCCGGCGCCTTCGCCGGCCGGGTGGAGACCATCGGGTGGCCGGCGCCCACGAGGACCAACCGGCCGTGGACCCGGTGGTGGTGGCTGGGGAGCGCGGTCGACGCGCCGAACATTGAGAGGCTCCTGGGCGAATACCGCGACGCCGGCCTCGGGGGCGTCGAGATATGCCCGATTTACGGAGCCAAGGGATACGAGGGCCGGTTCATCGACTACCTCTCCCCGAAGTGGATGGATATGCTCGGCGTGGCAACGCACGCCGCCGGGAGCCTGGACCTCGGCGTCGACATGACGACCGGAACGGGATGGCCCATGGGCGGCCCGTGGATCCCGGCCGACATGGCCTCCGAGTCGGTTGTGCTCCGGCGCTACCCGATCGGGCCGGACGGGAGGCTGTCGCCGTCCGGGACCATCACCCTGGCGGACCTGGAGGCCCACGCCGCCGTCAAGGCGGGCATCGCCGGCGGCGGCAACGCCATGGACGGCCTCATGAAGGCCTCGGGGGGGCAGTTCAGGCTGGTCTGCCTCATGGCAATGGGGCCCGGCAACTCGCGGGTTGACCTCACCGGCAGCGTCCGAGACGGCCGCCTTTCCTGGTCGGCTCCCGGCGAAGGATGGAGCCTCTACTCGCTCTCGGCGATCCAGCCGGTGCAGAAGGTCAAGCGGGCCGCGCCGGGAGGCGCGGGCAACGTCGTGGATCCCTTTTCAACCGCGGCCATCGACACCTACCTCTCGCGCTTCACCGAGGCCTTCCGCGGCTACTCCGGGGCGCCCCCGCGCGCCCAGTTTCACGACTCGTATGAGTATTTCGGGGCCAATTGGACGCCCGACTTCCTCGGCGAGTTCTCGCGCAGGCGCGGATACGACCTGCGCGAGCGCCTGCCCGAGCTTGCGGGCGAGGGGGACCCGGACGCCGCGGCGCGAGTCAGGGAGGACTATCGCCGGACGATCGGGGAGCTCCACCAGGCCTACATCGCCCGCTGGACATCATGGAGCCACGCGCAGGGGAGCCTCACGCGCGAGCAGGCGCACGGGGCTCCGGCCAACATAGAGGACATCTACGCTACCGCCGACATACCCGAGACCGAGGGCGCCTTCGGGGGCGTCGTGGAGGACCAGGCGCCCATGATGAAGTTCGCCTCGTCCGCGGCGCACGTCACGGGCCGCACGCTCGCCTCCTCCGAGACATTCACATGGCTCGGCGAGCATTTCCAGGTGCCCCTCTCCCAGCTCAAGGCCAACGTGGACCTTTTCTTCCTCACCGGGATCAACCACATCTTCTTCCACGGCATCCCCTACTCCCCGGCGGACGCCCCCTGGCCCGGCTGGCTCTTCTACGCGGCGGTGAATTTCGGGCCCAACGGGGGCCTCTGGCACGACCTGCCGGCCTTCAACGCCTACGCGACGCGCTGCCAGTCGATCCTGCAGTCGGGCAGGCCGGACAACGACGTCCTGCTCTATTTCCCGGTGGCGGATTTCTGGCAGAAGATCGGCGGGCCGCAGCCGGGGGCGCCCGCGGGCGCGCGCGGACCGAGGATCGACCCCCTGGTCGAGCAATTCACGACGCCCGGCAAATGGATGGACGGAAGCCCCTTCCATGACGCGGCAATGGAGCTGTGGCACAAGGGCTTCGCCTACGACGAGGTCACCGATGCGCTGCTCGCGGGCGCCAGCGTCGGGCGCTCCGGCGATGCCGGCGGCCCCGCGGTCATCCTGGGCGGGAACCGGTACCGGGCCATTGTCATTCCTCCGTGCCGCCTCATGCCCGTCGAGACGCTTCGGCGCCTTGTCGACCTGGCGCGCGGCGGTGCCACCGTCATCTTTGCCGGGGGGATCCCCGAGGATGTCCCAGGCCTCGCGGACCTCGAGGCGCGCCGGGCCGAGCTCGGCCGCATCGCCGCCGAAATCCCGGTCGCGGGTGCCGGCGGCGCAAGGCTGGGCGCAGGCATGGTCCTGACCGGGTCGGGATCCGCCGCCGGCACCCTGTCGGCCCTCCTCGCCACCGCCGGCGTCCCCCGCGAGACGATGGCCGACGACGGGATATTCTGCATCCGCCGCTCAAGGGAGGGAGGCTTTGACTACTTCGTCGTCAATATGGGCGCCGGGCCCGTCGAGAAGTGGGTCACCCTCTCGCATTCGGCCGGGTCCGCGGTGCTTCTCGACCCCCTTCTGCCTGACCGGATGGGCGTCGCCGCCATGCGGCCCCAGGGGGACAGGACCTCCGTGTTTCTGCAGATGGCTCCAGGGCAATCCCTCGTCATCCGCACGTACGACGGCGCCGCCCCGGCGGGAGCCGCGTGGCTATATCTCCGCGCCAAACCGGAGCTCGCCCGGGTGCTTGGCGGCGACTGGGGCATCCACTTTGCCGAGGGCGGCCCCGTCCTCCCCAGGGACTACCGGTCGTTTCACCTCGGGTCGTGGACGGCCGAGGAGGACCTCGCGGCCAAGAGGTTCGCGGGGACGGCCGTCTACAGCCTCAAGTTTGTCCTGCAGCCGGATCCCTCGGGCGCCCAGGAGCGCCGCCTCGACCTCGGCCGCGTGGCGGACAGCGCTCGCGTGCGCCTCAACGGCCGGGATATCGCGACCCTCTGGTGCGCTCCCTTTGGCGTGGAGGTTGGGGGGTTCCTGCAGCCCGGGGAGAACACCCTCGAGATCGAGGTCACCAATGTCGCGG
>DATNLY010000326.1:0-5453 GCA_035602635.1 Opitutaceae bacterium
GTCCTCGTGCGCGGCATCGGCCCGGCGCTGTCCGGATTCAACGTCACGGGCGCCCTTGCCCAGCCCGTCCTGGGCGTCTTCGACTCCGCCTCCACGCTCATCGCGACCGACACGGGGTGGGGCAATCCGCCCGTGCCTGGGACCTCCTCCGTGGGGGCCACCTTCCGGCAGGCCACGGCGACCGACATGAGCTCGGCCGGCGCGTTTGCGCTCACTCCGAACTCGGCGGACTGCGCGATGGTGCTTACGCTCCCTCCCGGGAAGTACACCGCCGAGGTCTCCGGGCTGGGAAACACGACCGGGGTGTCCCTGCCCGAGGTCTACGACCTCGACGCCAGCTCACCCCAGACGCTCCTGAACATATCGGCGCGCTGCTTTGTGGGCACGGGCGGCAATGTGGCGATCTCCGGGTTCGTCATCGGCGGAAACAAGTCCGCGCAGCTCCTGATCAGGGGAATAGGCCCTGCGCTCACCGCTTTCGGGCTCCAGGGAACGGTTGCGCAGACTTCGATCGTGCTTCTGGACAAGGGGGGCACGACGATCGTCAGCGACACAGGATGGGGCAACCCGCTGGTGGCGGGAACCTCCGCGGTCGCGGCGTCCTACCGCCTTGCAACCGCCGCCGACATGAACTCGGTCGGCGCGTTCTCCCTGACGCCGGGCTCGGCGGACTCGGCCATGGCGGTCACCCTGCCTCCTGGGCAGTACACGGCCGAGCTTTCCGGCGCCGCAGGCGCCACCGGCACAGGCCTTGTCGAGGTTTACGAACTATCAGGACCATAAGGGGTTAGAGCTACGAAGTAAAGGGAGCGAACCCCTATGACGCAGACGGCTGAAATGGGGCTTGAATCAATCCATACTCATTTAATATGAATTAAGCCGACACCCGATGAAGCTCTCCAAGAAAGGCGAATACGCGCTGCGCTCGCTCATCAACCTGGGCATCGCCGAGGAGATGAAGCGCAAGCTGGTACAGGTGTCGGAACTGGCCGAGAGCGAGCAGCTGCCCGTCAAGTTCCTGGAGCAGATACTCCAGGTCATGCGCGAGGCGGGCATCGTCGAGAGCCGGCGGGGCAAATTCGGCGGCTACCGCCTCGCGAGGCCCGCCCGCAAGATCTTCATCGGCGAGGTGGTGCGCCTGATTGACGGTCCCCTTGCGCCGATCAGCTGCGTCTCGCAGACGGCCTATGAGCCGTGCACGTGCCCCGACGAGGCCCATTGCGGCCTCCGGATGCTCATGGTCGACGTGCGCAACGCGATCGCCGACATCCTCGACCGGTATTCGCTCGCCGACGTCGTCGAGATCACGCTCCGGAAGATGCGCCGGGACAGCATTTCACTGCCCTTCTCCCCGGAGGGAGCCGACGGGGGCCAGAGCGTGCGCCTGCCCGCAAGGGCGGCCCGGCAGCAGCTGGCCCGCCGCCCAGGCACCCGTCGAGGGCCCCGCACATCCCCCTCCGAGGGCGTGCTGCACCAGATACTCGGGGAATACTCCATCTAGCCCCAATCCAGCATGCCATCAGAAGCCGCAGCAGCCCATGCCCAGCAGGCCCCCTCGGAACCCGAGTGGCTCGCCCTGGTCCGTGACAAGGTGAGCGATCTCCGCTACGGCGTCGTGCAGGTTGTCGTGCACGACGGCCGGGTCACCCAGATCGAGCGCACCGAGAAGACGCGCCTGCCGGCCGAGCACGAAGGGCGCCCGTCGAGGTAGGAGCCGCCCGCCCGAGGCCGGATCCCCCCCATTTTACCGACCGCCACCCCCGGAGGTTCTCAAGAAGACAACCGCAACCGTCACAGCACGCAGCCCATCCGACAACGGACCGTTGCTCGAGACCCTATCCGATCCAGCCCATGAAGCCCTTCCGCCCATACCATCCCGCAAGCCTCCTGCGCGCCGCCCTTGCGCTCGCCG
Organism: Opitutaceae bacterium; assembly: GCA_035602635.1. Classification (GTDB taxonomy): domain Bacteria; phylum Verrucomicrobiota; class Verrucomicrobiia; order Opitutales; family Opitutaceae; genus Palsa-1447. Next base: position 1,913 of record DATNLY010000326.1, read on the forward strand.
CGATCCTGGCCGCAACGAGCGCCCCCGCCAAGACAATCGAGCTGCTCAATGTCTCCTACGACCCGACGCGCGAGCTCTACGTCGACTACAACGCCGCCTTCGCCAAGTACTGGAAGGCGAGGACCGGTGACGACGTCGTCATCAAGCAGTCGCACGGCGGCTCGGGCGCGCAGGCCCGGTCCGTGATTGACGGCCTGCAGGCGGACGTCGTGACTCTGGCGCTCGCGGCGGACATCGACAACCTGCACACGCACGGCGACCTCCTGCCCGCCGACTGGCAGTCCCGGCTTCCGGAGCATTCCACGCCGTACACGAGCACGATCGTGCTCCTCGTCCGCAAGGGCAACCCCAAGAACATCAGGGACTGGGACGACGTCGTTCGGCCGGACGTTTCGGTGATCGTCCCCAACCCCAAGACATCGGGCGGCGCGCGGTGGGCCTACCTCGCGGCCTGGGGCTATGCCGAGCGCAAGTACGGCGGCAAGGACAAGGCCCGCGAATTCATAGCGAAGCTCTACAGGAACGTGCCCGTCCTCGACTCCGGCGCGCGCGGCTCGACGATCACGTTTGCGCAGAAGGGTATCGGCGACGTCCTCCTTGCCTGGGAGAACGAGGCGTTCCTCGCCCAGAGGGAGTTTGGCCCCGGTGCCTTCGAGACCGTGGTGCCCTCGGCAAGCATCCTCGCGGAGCCGCCCGTCGCGGTGGTCGACAGGGTCGTTGAGCGCAAGGGCACCGCGGAGGTCGCCAAGGCCTACCTCGAGCATCTCTACTCGGACGAGGGCCAGGACATCGCGGGCCGCAACTACTACCGCCCCCGCAACCAAGCCATTGCCGCAAAGTACGCGGGCGTGTTCCCCAGGCTGGACCTCTTCACCATCGACGAGGTGTTCGGGGGGTGGACCGCCGCGCAGAAGACCCATTTTGCAGATGGGGGCGTGTTCGACCAGATCTACCAGAATTGAGCTCCTGGCCCCCGAATGAAATGAGCACCCACCCGCAGGCGCCGGTCGCCACCGAGGTCCCGTTTCCCCCGGCGGCCCGCGCGCGCAACTCCCGGTCGATCCTGCCGGGCTTCGGCCTTACCATGGGCTTCACGCTGGCCTATCTGGGGCTGATCGTGCTCGTGCCGCTCCTTGCGGCCTTCGTGCGCACGGCCGGGATGAGCTGGCATGACTTTGTGGCGGCCGTGGCGTCACCCCGCGTGATCGCGGCCTACCGGCTGAGCTTCGGCGCGTCGCTTGCGGCGGGCTTCGTCAACATGGTGTTCGGGCTCATCGTCGCCTGGGTGCTCGTGAGGTACTCCTTCCCGGGCAAGCGGTTCATTGATGCCATCGTGGACCTGCCTTTCGCGCTGCCCACCGCCGTCGCCGGCATCGCGCTCACCTCCATCTATGCGCCCAACGGATGGGTCGGCCGCTGGCTGGCCCCGCTGGGAATCAAGGTGGCATTCACCTGGGCGGGAGTCTTCGTGGCGCTGACCTTCATCGGGCTGCCCTTTGTCGTGAGGACCGTGCAGCCCGTGCTCCAGGAATTGGAGCCCGAGATCGAGGAGGCGGCCGCGACGCTCGGGGCCAGCCGGCTGCAGGCGGTCGTCCTCGTTCTCCTGCCCGAGCTCATGCCCTCCCTCCTCACGGGCTTCGCGCTCGCCTTTGCGCGCGCGCTTGGGGAGTACGGCTCGGTCGTCTTCATTTCGGGCAACATGCCGATGAGGACCGAGATCGTCCCGCTCCTCATCATCACGAAGCTCGAGCAGTACGACTATAGCGGCGCGACGGCCATCGCCGTCGTGATGCTCGTGTCGTCATTCATCCTGCTGCTGCTCATCAACCTGCTCCAGAAATGGAGCCGCAGGCACCAGACCATATGACGTGATTCCCTGTTGGGGGGGCGGTCGTCCCGCCCAAGGATTGCCCTCCCGATACCCCCGTCACATCCCGAGATTCCCCCCTTTGGCCTCCGCAACCGCAATTCCCTTTCCCGCCGGCACGACCACCTCCCGCCCGCGCGCGACGCGGGATCCCGCCTGGGCGCGCTGGATCCTGACCGGGGTCGCGCTCACGTTTCTCGCCTTCTTCCTCGTGCTTCCGCTGGTCGTGGTGTTCGCGGAGGCCCTGGACAAGGGGCTCGGCTACTACCTTGCCTCAATCCGCGATCCCGACGCGCTCGCGGCCATCCGCCTGACGCTTCTCACGGTGGCGATCGCGGTCCCGGCAAACGTCCTCTTCGGGGTGTGCGCGGCCTGGTCGGTTGCAAAGTTCCGGTTCCCCGGCAAGAGCCTCCTGACGACGCTTATTGACCTTCCCTTTGCGGTGTCGCCCGTGATCTCCGGGCTTGTCTACGTCCTCGTGTTCGGCGCCCAGGGCTGGCTCGGCCCGTGGCTGATCGCGCACAACATCCGCGTCATCTTCGCCGTGCCCGGGATCGTGCTTGTGACCACCTTCGTCACGTTCCCATTCGTCGCCCGCGAGCTGATCCCCCTCATGCAGGCGCAGGGGACCGACGAGGAGTACTCCGCCGTCACGCTCGGGGCGAGCGGCTGGCAGACCTTCTGGCGCGTGACGCTGCCCAACATCAGGTGGGGCCTGTTCTACGGGATCGTCCTGTGCAACGCGAGGGCGATGGGCGAGTTCGGCGCGGTGTCGGTGGTCAGCGGCCACATCCGCGGCGAGACCAACACGATGCCGCTCCACGTGGAGATCCTGTACAACGACTACAACATCGCCGGGGCCTTCGCCGTGGCGTCGCTGCTCGCGCTCCTTGCGCTCGCCACGCTGGTGCTCAAGTCGATCCTCGAGTGGCGGAGGACCGGAGCCCCATGAGCATCGAGGCGCACAACATCCGCAAGAGGTTCGGCGCGTACACCGCGCTCGACGGCGTCGACCTGAACGTGCCGCAGGGCAAGCTGGTGGCGCTCCTCGGCCCGTCCGGCTCGGGCAAGACGACGCTCCTGCGGATCATAGCGGGCCTCGAGTTCCCCGACCCGGGCAGCGGCCGGATCCTCTTCCACGGCGACGACGTCACGGACGTGCCCGCCGGCAAGCGCAAGGTCGGGTTCGTCTTCCAGCACTACGCCCTCTTCCGGCACATGTCGGTCTTCGAGAACGTCGCGTTCGGGCTCAGGGTGCGCCGGCGCCGCGACCGGCCGCCGTCGGCGACGATAGCGGAGCGGGTCCACAGGCTCCTCGAGCTCGTGCAGCTGGACGGCCTCGCCGGGCGGTACCCCTCGCAGCTCTCCGGCGGCGAGCGCCAGAGGGTGGCCCTTGCGCGGGCCCTCGCGGTCGAGCCGAAGGTGCTCCTCCTCGACGAGCCGTTCGGGGCCCTGGACGCGCGCGTCCGCAAGGAGCTGAGGCGCTGGCTCCGGCGGTTCCACAACGAGATCCAGCTCACCACGATCTTCGTGACCCACGACCAGGAGGAGGCCCTCGAGATCGCGGACGAGGTCGTGATCATGAACAAGGCCCATGTCGAGCAGGTGGGAACGCCGCAGCAGGTCTACGACAGGCCCGCGTCCCCGTTCGTCTACCAGTTCGTGGGCAACGTG
>DATNLY010000335.1:0-4696 GCA_035602635.1 Opitutaceae bacterium
GGCATAGGGCTCGCCCCGGCTAGACAAGCCGGTTGCCGACGATCACGCGGCTGTACCACCGGGCGCTCATCTTGGGAGTGCGCCGCTGGGTCGCGAAGTCGTTGTAGACGATCCCGAAGCGGCGGGTGTAGCCGTCGGCCCACTCGAAGTTGTCCATGAGGGACCAGAGGAAGTAGCCCTGCACCGGCGCGCCGTCCGCGATGCCTCGGCGCAGCTCGCGCAGGCACGCCCGGAGGTATTCGAGGCGGTGCAGGTCGGCCACCTCTCCGTTGGCGGGCGGCAGGTCGTCGTAGCCGGCGCCGTTCTCGGTAACGTAGATCCGGCCGACGCCGTAGACCTCCGCGGCGAGCCTCGGCGCCCAGTACATCGCCCTGGCGTTCAGCTTGAGCCAGGGGCTGTCCGCGACGGGGTAGTGCGGGGGGAAGGGAACCCTCTCCGCCCGTCCGCCCTCGCCCGCCCGGACGAAGCCGCCGGTGTAGATGTTCAAGCCGAGGAAATCGGTGGGCAGGCAGATCAGCCTGAAGTCGGACTCCTCGAATCTCGGCGCCGCCGCGCCCGCCTCGGCCAGGTACCCCTCGTCGTAGTGTCCGCGGTAGATGGGATCGAGCACGCGGATGTTGTCCCGCGCGAACCGGGTCCGAGCGGCGGCGATGTCCTCGGCGGTCTCCATAACCGGCACCGGGACCGACGAGTTGTCGGTCAGCCCCACCTGAGCCCCCGCGCCGCCATGCTCGCGAACGGCGCGGACGCCGTGGCCGTGGCAGATCAGAGCATGGTGGTAGGTCTGGTTCACGACCGCGTCCCCCTCCTTCGTCCCCGGCGCCTTGTCGCCCCCGCCGTAGGCGAGCTTTGTGAAGCAGAAGATCTCGTTGAGGGTTATCCAGTGCTTAACCCTATCGGAATACACCTTGACGATCGTGTCCGCATATTGCGCAAACGCGTCCGTGACCCCCCTGACCCGCCAGCCGCCCGCCTCCTCGAGGGCCGCCGGGAGGTCCCAGTGGAACATGGTGACAAACGGGGTGATGCCGTGGGAGGCGAGCTCGTCAAAGAGCCTGCTGTAGAAGTCCAGGCCCCGCTGATTCACCTGACCGCTCCCGAGCGGGTAGATCCGGGGCCAGGCGATGGACATGCGGTAGTTCCGGACGCCAAGGTCCGCCATCATGCGGAAGTCATCCGGGTAGCGGTGGTAGTGGTCGCAGGCCACGTCGAGGTTGTCGCCGTTCTTGATGTTGCCTGGGGTGCGCGCCCAGACGTCCCAGATGGACGGGCCCTTGCCGTCGAGGGAGGCGGCCCCCTCGATCTGGGGGGCGGCGGTCGCGACGCCCCAGGTGAAGCCCGGGGGAAACTCGGATGCGCCCTGCCGGAGGGAGGGGTCCTCCGCCGGGTCGCCGGCGCGGGCGGCGTCGGGCTTGAGCCCGAGGGCCCCGGCCGCGGCCAGGGGCAGCATCGGCGCCGCCTTTAGGAAGCTCCTCCTGTCGTAGGTGTTTTTCACTTGGGGTTTGGGGTCGGCCCCCGGTTGTCCGGGCGCCTTGGGGTTGGAAGCGGGGCCCGGCTCCGGCCCGGTGCCGACGTTGTGCCGGGGCTCGGCGCCAATGCAAGCCTGCCGCGGCAGGGCGCCCATGCTCGCTTGTCATCCCACCCCCGGAGGCCAACGCTCCCGAACTCCCCCAACCCCAGGGGGAATCCTGATGAAGCTCGGCCTCGGACTCTACCGCCACATGCTCACGCGCGAGAACTACCAGTTCGCGCGGCAGGCCGGCGCGACGCACATTGTGGCGCACCTTGTCGACTACTTCCGCGGTGCGCCTGGGGCGAGGGACGACCAGCCGACGGGCACGGACATGGGATGGGGCCTCGCCGGAGATCCCGACAGGCTTTGGGCGCTCGAGGAGCTCGTCGGGCTCAGGCGCGATGTCGAGGCCGCCGGACTCAGGCTCGAGGCCATCGAGAATTTCGACCCGGCCCACTGGCACGACATCCTCCTGGATGGCCCCGGGCGGGCGCGGCACATCGAGAACGTGAAGACGATCGTGCGGCGGGTGGGGCAGGCGGGCATCCCGGTGATGGGATACAACTTCAGCATCGCCGGGGTCGCCGGCCGCACGACCGGCAACTATGCGCGCGGCGACGCCCCGTCGGTAGGCATGGAGGGCCCCTACGATCCGCCGATGCCCAAGGGCATGGCATGGAACATGGTCTACGACCCGAAGGCCCCGGCCGGCACGCTGGCCCCGGTCTCGAGCGAGGAGCTCTGGCGGCGGTTCGGGGCGTTCCTGCGCGAGGTGCTGCCGGTCGCCGAGGAGGCGGGCGTGAGGCTCGCCGCGCACCCGGACGATCCGCCGATGCCGACCATCCGCGGGCAGCCGCGGCTCGTTTACCAGCCGCACCACTACCAGAGGCTGATCGGCCTGAGCCCGAGCCCGGCGAACGCGCTCGAGTTCTGCGTCGGCTCGCTCGCGGAGATGACGGAGGGCGACCTCTACGGCGAGGTCGACGCCTGCAGCCGGCAGGGGCGGATCGCCTACGTGCACCTGCGCAACGTGCACGGGAAGGTGCCGAACTACCGCGAGACGTTCATCGACGACGGGGACGTCGATGTCATGCGCGTTCTCGCCATCCTGCAGCGCAACGGGTTCGACGGCGTGATCATCCCCGACCACACCCCGCAGATGGCCTGTTCCGCGCCATGGCACGCGGGCATGGCCTACGCGCTGGGTTATTTGAAGGCAGCGATGAAGGCTGTTGGCGCGGCCTGAGCCCATCGCTACGCTGGTGCCCTCAAGGAGAATCGAACTCCTGTTTGGGCCTTGAGAGGGCCCCGTCCTAGCCGCTAGACGATGAGGGCGTTGCGCGGAGGGTAGAACGGTCCAAAAATAGCCGGCATCGTCAAGCCGCGAGTGGGAGCATTTTGCGCTTTCAGGAATTTTGGTCTTTCGATGGTATGACCGCGTGCGGGACCCATTCAGGATGATTCTCGGTGTGAGGTTTTACACCTCCGATCTCGAGGGTCTCCTCGACCTGCTCCCGGGTGGCGGCCTGGTCGTGGTCCCCTCGGCGCCGGTCATGGCGCGCCTCGCCGACGATCCGGCGCACCGCAGCGCGCTCGAGGGCGCGGACTTCGCGGTGACCGACAGCGCATTCATGGTGCTGCTCTGGCTCCTGCGCACGGGTGAGAGGGTGACGCGCATCTCGGGCCTGAGGCTCCTTCGCGGCCTTTTCCAGAGGGGCGGGATCCGGCGGAAGGGGGAGACCTTCTGGGTCATGCCCTCGCAGGGCGACTCGGCAGCGAATCTGGCGTGGCTGCGGGGCCAGGGATTCGATGTCGGCGACGAGGACGCCTATGTGGCCCCGATGTATCCCCGCGAGGGCCCGATCTCCGACGACCGTCTCCTTGAGCGTGTCGGCGCGCGAATGCCGAGGTTCGTCTTCATAGGCCTCAGCGGCGGCGTCCAGGAGCGGCTGGGCTGGGACCTGCGGCAAAGGCTCGGCTACAAGCCGGCGATCCTGTGCATCGGCGGGGCCATCGCATTTCTTTCCGGGCAGCAGACAAGGATTCCCGTCTGGGCCGACAGGATGGGGATCGGATGGCTCCTCCGGTTCATAGCCGCGCCCCGCTCCTTCGCGGCCAAGGTGAGGGGCATCCAGCGCCTTGTCCCCCTCATCTGGAGGCACGGCGCGAGTTCCGTCGGCCGGCCCTAGGGTGTGCGCGAGCGCACCCCCCCGCATAACTCACCTCCCAACAGGCTGTTGAACTGCGGGCGTTTTCAGTATCCCATGACCGGATAGCGCTATGATTCTGGGGCTTACAGGGGGGTTCGGCTGCGGCAAATCGACGGCGGCGAAGCTATTCGCCGAACGGGGCTACCGCCATATCGACTCGGACGGGGTCGTGCGGGAGCGGGTCCTGCCGTCCGAGCCCGTGATGGCGGCGATCCGGGAGCGCTACGGGCAGGCTGTGTTCTCGGGCGACGGGCAGGTGAACCGGCCCGCGCTCGCGGCAATCGTTTTTGCAGACGATTTGGAAAGGCTCTGGCTGGAAGAACTTACGCACCCCGTGTTCTTCGGGATCGCCCGTGAGATGCTCCGGACGGAACCCTCGGCGGACTGGGCCGTGGAGGTGCCCCTCCTGTTCGAGAAATCCCTGGAGAATTGGTTTGATTTCACGGTGTGCGTGGCGTGTGATCCCTCCTCGCAACTCGCCCGCTTGGAGCAGCGCGGTTTGGACCTCGCGCTCGCCGGGCAACGCATATCGAAGCAATTGCCTTTGGCTCGGAAGATCGAGCTTTCCGACTTTGTCCTGTGGAATGACGGTTCAACCGGTTTTCTCAGGGATCAGGTCGACCGAATCGCGGTCTCCCTGGGCCGGGCCAAGGCGGGCGCAACCCTTTAAGAACCCTGATGTCAATTCCCCCCAAGACCGAGGACGACGTGTCCCCGGGCGGCGAAGATGCCGGAGCCGGCCCTGCCAAGGGCGCCGCAAGGCGCGGCCGGCCGAGGACGCACAAGCCCGATTCGGAGGCCGGAGCGCAGGCCCCCTCCGAGATTTTCGTGCCGGACCGGCCGGCCGAGTCCGATGCGTCGGCCCCGCCGGGCCCCGCCGGGCAGCAGGCGCCGTCGATGGGCAACGGGGATGGGCGCGGGCAGGGCGCCGAGCAGGGCGGGGGCGAGGGCAGGCAGGGGCAAGGGGGCGGCC
>DATNLY010000360.1:0-3555 GCA_035602635.1 Opitutaceae bacterium
GTCAGCGCGTGCGAGTAGCCCCAGAGCGCGACGAAGATCGGGAACTCGCCCCAGAAGTTCGCAAAGCCCGGCAGCCCTATGCTGGCGAACGTCGCGGCGACGAACAGCGCGGCGAGCGCCGGCGCCCCCTGAGCCAGGCCCCCCATCCGCTCCATGTCGAACGTCTGCGTGCGCTGGTAGACGCTCGTCGAGAGGAGGAAGAGGAGCGCCACCGAGAGCCCGTGGGCCACCATGAGCATCACGACGCCGCCCGCCCCCAGGACCGAGCCGGCGGCGATCCCCAGGAAGGCGTAGCCCATGTGCATCACCGAGCTGTATCCGACCATCTGCTTCAGGTCGCGCTGCGCCATCGTCACGAGCCCGATCGCGAGGACGTTGCCGACTCCCGCGAGGACGCCGAGGGACTGGCTCCAGTGGGAGGCCCCGAGCGGCAGGAGCGGCAGCGCGACCTGCAGGAGCCCGTAGAGCCCGAACTTCTTGAGGACGCCCGCGTGCATCATCGCCGCCGAGCTCGGGGCGGCCCCGTACCCGAGCGGCGCCCACGAGTGGAACGGCCAGAGGGAGACGAGTATCCCGAAGCCGAAGAGGAGGAGGCCGAGGATGTGATGCTGGGCGCTCTCGCCGAGGGGCCTCGATGCCAGCGTGTCGCGCAGGACCAGGAGGTCGAAGCTGCTCGCCCCGCTCTTCACGTAGATCGCGACCAGCCCGATGAGGGAGAGCATCGCCCCCAGCGTGAGATAGATGGTCATCGTGAGCGCCGCGTAGGTGCGGTCGCGCCCTCCCCAGATTCCCACCATGATGAAGGTGGGGATAAGGGCCAGCTCGTGGAAGAAGTAGAAGAAGAAGATGTCGACGCTCGCAAAGGTGCCCATCAGGCCCGCCTGCATGACGAGGAGAAGGAGGAGGTAGGTCTTCATCCGCTCCGCGCCCGACTGGATCGCGTAGAGGCCGGCCGCCAGGCCCACCAGCCCGGCGAGGACGAACATCGGCAGCGAGATCCCGTTGATCCCGAACTTCAGGCCGATCCCGAAGCCGTCCAGGCCCGTGGAGTAGCCCGAGAGGAACGCGTAGCCGTGGGACTCCTTCCCCGCGCCCCCGAAGCCCCACCAGACAAGGAGCGCCATCAGGGCCGGCACGCCGAATCCGGCGTAGGCAAGCTTGACCGCATACCGCTTGGGCAGGCCGAGCGCGATCGACAGCGCCACGGCGAGCGGCGCAAGGACCGAGATCAGGAGGGGATCGAAGGCGGGGTGGCTCAAGGTTGTCATCAGAGGACGCCGGCGGCATAGGCCCACATCACGGCCAGCCCGAAAAGGAACCAATAGACGTAGTTGCTCAGGCGCCCCGTGTGGAGCGAGCGCAGTCCGAAGCCGACAAACTCGGCCGCCCCGCCAATGCCGCGGACGACCACCCCCGCAAGGCCGACGACATCGATGAAGTTGAGGATGAGCGCGCCGCGCTGCTGGATCCTGGCCACGTAGTAGTCGTAGGCGGTGTCAAACGACGCCCTGAGCGCGCCCAGGAACCCGAACACGCCCGGGAACCTCACCTGGAGGGAATCCGTCCCGTCCGTCGAATAGAACGCGAGCGCCGCCGCGGCGCCGACCGCAAGGACGCACAGGCTCGTGGCCAGCACGACGGTGTGGGCCGCCCCGGCCGCCTCCCGGAGCCCCGAGAACACGCCGTCAAAGGCCGGGGAATAGGCGCGCCTGTAGCCGCCGGCCGCCGAGAGCAGGGCAAGGAGCACGAGCGGCGCCGTGACCGAGATCCCGGGCTCATGCGCGTGGCCCGCGGACTCGCTCCTCGGCTCGCCGAGGAACACGATCTTCCAGAGCCGGAGCATGTAGAACGCCGTCAGGACCGCGGTGGACGCGAGGAGGGCGAAGATGGCCGGGTTGTTTTCGTACGCCAGGGCAAGGATCGCGTCCTTTGAGAAGAAGCCCGCAAGGAAGGGGACGCCGGTGATGGCCGCCACGGCGACGGTGAAGGTCCAGAAGGTCACCGGCATCCTTCTCCTCAGCCCCCCCAGCCTGAAGATGTCCTGCTCGTGGTGGCATCCCATGATCACGGAGCCCGAGCCCAGGAAGAGGAGCGCCTTGAAGAACGCGTGGGTCGTCAGGTGGAACATGGCGGCCCCGGCCGAGCCCAGGCCGAAGGCGGCCACCATGTAGCCGAGCTGGGAGAGCGTCGAGTACGCCAGGACCCTCTTTATGTCCCGCTGGACGATCGCGCACAGGGCCGCGTAGAGGGCCGTCAGCGTCCCGACCCAGGCGATGACGCCGAGGGCCGGAGCCACCATCAGGACCTCGACCCGGCAGAGCATGTAGATGCCCGCGGCCACCATCGTCGCGGCGTGGATGAGGGCCGAGACGGGGGTCGGGCCCTCCATCGCGTCGGGGAGCCACACCTGGAGGGGCAGCTGCGCCGACTTCCCCACCGCGCCGCAGAAGAGCAGGAGCGGGATCAGGCGGCTGTAGACGAGGCCGCCCGCCGCGTGGGCCGCCGCGAGCTCGCCCAGGCTGACCGTCCCGTTAGCCCAGTAGCAGAGGATGATCCCCAGGAGGAACCCGAAGTCCCCCACGCGGTTGACGATGAACGCCTTCTTCGAGGCGTCGGCAGCCGATTTCCTCTCCCTCCAGTGGTTGATGAGGAAATAGGAGCTGAAGCCGACGAGCTCCCAGAAGATGAACATCATGAACAGGTTGTCGGCGAGCACGATCCCGATCATCGAGAACATGAAGATCGAAAGCCCCCCAAAGTAGCGCGCCCTCGCCGGGTCGTCGCGCATGTATCCCAGCGAAAACACATGCACGCAGAGGCCGATCACGCCGACGATCGCGAGCATCAGCGCGGCCAGGTCGTCGTACCGGATCCCGAGCGATATCGAGAAGGACCCGAACCGGAGCCACTCGACCGCGCCCGAGAACCGGGCGCCCCCGAATGCGAGCGACAGCGCGCCGGAGGCGGCGACCGCCGACGCGAGCACGGACACGGCGGCGGCCGCCGCGCCCCTCCTTGGCAAAAGGACCGTGATCAGCGCCGCCGAGCCGAGCGGCGCCAGGAGGACGAGGAGTGCGGTGGGGAGGGGCGTCATTTCTCGCGGCCGGGGCTCTAGCGCCTCAGCGAGTCGATCCTGTCCACCTGGATGGTCTGTCGCGTGCGGAAGAGCGCCACGATGATCGCAAGCCCCACGGCCACCTCGGCCGCGGCGACCGTTAGGATGAAGAACACGAAGATATCGCCGTCCCCGGTCCCGTTGAACCGCGAGAACGCCACGAGCGCCAGCGTCGCCGCCACGAGCATGAGCTCAAGGCACATGAAGATGACGAGCGTGTTGCGCCTCACGAGGACCCCCAGGAAACCGACCGCGAACAGCGCGGTGCTCAGGAGGACATAGGCGTCGAGGGACGGCGTCATTTTGTCTCCCCGGGCTCCCCGGTGCGCCGGCTCAGCACGATGACGCCCAGCATCGCGACCAGCAGCAGGAAGCCGATCACCTCGACAGGCAGCAGGTAGGTCGTGAAGAGCGGATAGGCGTAGAGCTCGAGCGAGGAG
>DATNLY010000368.1:0-5705 GCA_035602635.1 Opitutaceae bacterium
CGACCGTCCCGTGCTGGACCATGTGGTCGTACTGGCGGTAGATCCAGCGCTTGGAGGCGATCGTCGGGAGCGAGAGGAGCCTGGGCAGCGCGGAGCGCGCGCCCGCGATGTCCAGGTCCGCGAGCCCCGCGCCCTCGGGCGTCCAAAGGGAGGTCGTGTCCAGGTAGGCGGGCCGCCTTGCCTCCCTCTGGTAGACGGGCGCACCGTCGGTCAGGGCCGAGGCCGGGATGTCGGCGACTATCGTCCCGTGCTGAGTGACCACCATGCGGCCGGTGTCGGTCACCCTCCCCACGCGGGCCGCGTGCAGGTCCCACTTCTCGAAGACGGCCTCGATCTCGCCCTCGCGGCCCGCCTGGACGATCACAAGCATCCGCTCCTGCGACTCGGACAGCATGATCTCGTAGGAGTTCATCCCGGTCTCGCGCTGGGGCACCCGGTCGAGCTCGATCTCGATCCCGGCGCCGCCCCGGCTCGCCGTCTCGCAGGTCGAGCACGTGAGCCCGGCCGCGCCCATGTCCTGGATTCCCACGACAAGGCCGGGGACCGCCATCATCTCCAGGCACGCCTCGATCAGCAGCTTCTCCATGAACGGGTCGCCCTTCTGGACCGCGGGCCTGTCGGCCGCGCTCTGCGCGCTGAGTTCCCTCGAGGCGAAGGCCGCCCCGCCGAGGCCGTCGCGCCCGGTCGCGGCGCCCACGTAGTACACGGGGTTGCCGAGCCCGGTCGCCTTCCCGCGCCGGATCTGGTCGTGCCGGAGCGTCCCCAGGCAGAGCGCGTTGACCAGCGGGTTGCCCTCGTAGGAGCGGTCGAAGTAGACGTCCCCGCCGACCGTGGGGACGCCGACGCAGTTGCCGTAGTGGGCGATGCCCGCCACGACGCCCCGCAGGAGGCGGCGGGTGACCGGGGAGTCCAGCTCGCCGAAGCGCAGCGAGTTCGTGAGGAGCACGGGGCGCGCGCCCATCGTGAAGATGTCGCGGATGATCCCCCCGACCCCGGTCGCGGCCCCCTCGAACGGCTCGACCGCGCTCGGGTGGTTGTGGGACTCGATCTTGAAGGCGATGGCCCAGCCGTCGCCGACGTCGATGATGCCTGCGTTCTCCTCGCCGGCCTTCACCAGCACCCGCCCGAAGGCTGCGGTCGCCCCCTTCTTCTCCGTCGGGAACCCCTTCAGGAGCGGCCGGGTGTTCTTGTACGAGCAGTGCTCAGACCACATCACCGAGAAGATTCCAAGCTCGGTGAGCGTCGGGTCGCGCCCCAGGTGTCCTCGGACGGCCTCGTACTCGTCCGGCAGCAGCCCGTGCTTCCCGACAAGCTCGGGGGTTATCGGCTGGTTCAGGACCGGGTCGGGATTCGGGGGTGGTCCCGCCGGCTTCATGCGGTCTTGAGGATCATCCCCGGGAACCGGGCCGCCAGGACGGCGCGCGCCACGGCCAGGCCGTCGCGGCTAGGATGGAAGCGCTCGAAGGCCCGGTCCGGGTGCGGCATCATGCCGAAGACGTTGCCGGCCTCGTTGCGCACGCCGGCGATGTCGTCCAGCGAGCCGTTCGGGTTCCCGGCGTAGCGCAGGATCACCTGGCCGTTGGCCGCGAGCCTCGCCCGGCCCGCCTCGTCTATCCGGTAGTTGCCCTCGCCGTGGCCGATCGGGAGCCGGATCCGCGCGCCGAGCGTCCGCGGGTTGAACGCGGGCCCCGCGTCCTCGACCGCGAGCTCGCAGGTCATGCAGCGGTACTCAAGTGAGCTGTTGCGGATCAGGGCGCCCGGGAGGAGCCCCGCCTCGCAGAGGATCTGGAAGCCGTTGCAGATCCCGAGGACGAGGCCGCCGGCCGCCGCGTACTCGCGGACGGCGCCCATCACGGGGGAAAAGCGGGCGATGGCGCCGCACCTGAGATAGTCCCCGTACGAGAACCCGCCGGGAACGACGACAAGGTCCGTCTCGCCGAGCGCCAGGTCCTTGTGCCAGACGTACCTGGTCGGCAGGCCCAGGCCGCCCGCGAAGAGCTGGAAGGCGTCCTGGTCGCAGTTCGAACCGGGAAACTGCAGGACCGCGATGTTCATCGGGGCGCCGCTCACGCTCCGATCTCGTAGCGGTAGTCCTCGATCACCGGGTTTGAGAGGAGGTCGCGGCAGAGCGCGTCCAGCTTCGCGCGGAACTGCGGGGAGTCCGGTCCCTCGACCTCGAGCTCAACCACCTTGCCGACCCTCACGCCCTTCAGCCCCTCGAGCCCGAGGCTCGCGAGCGCGTGGCCGACGGCCGCTCCCTGGGGGTCCAGGACGTTCCTCTTGGGTGTTACAAAGACTTTGATCTTCACGGGCCGTTCAAATCAAAGGATCACGCCGTGAAACCAAACACGGTCAAGGTTTTTGCCCCGCAAAACGTGTCATTTCTCCCGGTTGCGCGGGTGAAACCTCGCGTGCTGCTCGAGGAGCCTCCTGCCCTCGACCGCCGTGTAGATCTGCGTCGTCGAGATGCTCGCGTGGCCGAGCATCTCCTGGATGGCCCTCAGGTCGGCCCCGCCCGAGAGCAGGTGCGTGGCGAACGAATGGCGCAGGAGGTGGGGCTTGACGGCCTTCCTTATGCCGGCGCGCCTCGCGTGCCTCCTGACGATCGCCCACAGGGACACCCGGGAGAGCGAGGTCCCCCGGCTGCTCAGGAACAGCTCGCTCCTCGTGCGGGCCCTGACGTAGTGCGGCCTGCCGGAGGCGATCCACGCCGCGAGGGCCTCGCGGGCCCTCGAGCCCACCGGCACCACGCGCTCCTTCGAGCCCTTGCCGAAGACCCGGGCGAGCCCGCCCTCGAGGTCGACCTGCTGGAGGGTGAGCGCCGCCAGCTCCGAGACGCGCAGCCCGCTGGAGTAGAAGAGCTCGAGGAGCGCGCGGTCCCTGAGCGAGGCGGGGTCGCCCCCCGACGGCGAGGCGAGGAGCCGGCGGACCTCGGCCCCCGTCAGGGTGTCGGGAAGCCGGCGCGCGAGCCTGGGGCCGGAGAGAAGCTCCGTGAAGTCGTCGGCCCTCAGGCGCTCGCGCACCATGAACCGGGCGAACATGCGCAGGGCCGTCAGCTTGCGCGCCTGGCTCGAGGCCGCGGTGCGCCGGCTGAGGGACCTCACCCACGCGCCGGCCTGGTCGGCGCTGACGCGGCGCCAGTCGGGCGCCCCCTTGGCCGCGACGAACGCCGCGCACTGCTCCAGGTCGCGCTGGTAGTTCTCGCGGGTGTTGCGGGAGAGCCCGCGCTCGAGGTCGAGGTAGGCGAGGTAGGCGTCGATGTCGGACGCGAAAGCGCTTGCCTGCATGGCGCGCCCTTCAGGGCCCCCTAGTAGCGGCGGCGCGGCGGCGGGGCGGGAGAGCCGCCCTGCTCCTTCATCCGGAAGGTGATCCGCGCCTTCTCCAGGTCGTACGGGCTCATCTCCATCTTCACGGTGTCGCCCGCGGCTATCTTGATGAAGTTCTTCCTGAGCTTGCCCGAGATGTGGGCCAGGACCACGTGGCCCGGGCTCTTGAGCAGCTCCACCTTGAACATGGTTCCCGGCAGGACGGCGACGACCTTGCCCTCGACCTCGATGGCGTCGTTATCCGGCATGGCTCGGGCGGGCTGCGGTCAAAAGGGGTCGGGTCATCGTTGTGGGCCAGGGGCCTTCAGGTGGATCGTCTAAAGGCGTGATCAAACCGGCCGGAGTCAAGGAATTACCTCGGGGGCGCCGCCGCCGCCGCGCCCCTACTTTTCGGTGAACCTCGCCCTTATGACGTCCTTCAGGACCCCGGGGATGATCACGGGCACGGTGAGCAGGTGGGTCGAGCCGTCCGCCAGAGTGAACCTGCACCGGTAGATCCTGATGCTGTTGTCGATGTCCGCCATCCACTTGATGAGGTCGTCCGACGGCCCCAGGGGGGCCGTCAGCCCGACCCAGTGGTTCCCCAGGGCCATCTTGGGGGCGCGGTCGTCGAACACCGTCATGATGGGCGCCTCGGTGACGTCCGTGACGAAGATGGAGGCCGGCCGGGAGCCCCCCAGGAACTCGGCCTCGCACCCGATCTGCAGCCGCTTGGTCCCGTCGGCCAGGGCCATCGGCAGGTACTGGAGGCGCAGCACCTTCACCACCCCGTCCGTGACGCTCACGTCGTGGACGGCCATGGGCACGTCGACCGTCTCCCCGTCGGCGGTTGTCACCCTTGCGTCGTAGTTCTGCTCCATGACGCACCCCGCCCCCCCCAGAAGGAGCGCGAGCGCGGCCGCGACCAGGGTCGCCGGGGCGGTGTTCTTCGGGGGAATGGCCATGGGTTGGGGGCGGCCCGCGGGGGGATTCCGGGCCGCGGGGCGGACGCCGGGACGAAGCGCAGCAACAAGGGGGGCCGCCCGCGAGCGGAAAATTCCGGGGCGGCCCTCCCGCGAACCCAGTGTTTGCCCAGCGGGCCCATTTCCGATTCACCGGATGGCCGTGCCAGCGCCCGAGACCCCCCCCTGCCCCTTCGAGAAGCGGTTCCCCTCGCAGCTTGTCCGCGACGACGCGTTCTTCATGAGCCTGGCCTACAACCAGGCGATCGACGCCTGGCGCGCGGACGAGGTGCCTGTCGGGGCCGTCATCGAGTCGGGCGGCGAGGTGATCGCCGCCGCGCACAACCATGTCGAGGGATCCGGGGACCCGACGGCGCACGCCGAGATGCTGGCGATCACCCAGGCGGCCTCGAGGCTCGGCGGCTGGAGGCTCGATGGCGCGACCGTCTACGTGACCAAGGAGCCGTGCCCGATGTGCTCCGGGGCGATGGTGATGTCCCGGGTGAAGCGGGTGTGCTTCGCCGTGGCCGACCCCAAGATGGGCTGCCTCGGGGGGGCGGCCGACTTGAACGCGCTTCCCAGGTCCAACCACCGCCTGGAGGTCACCGCGGGCGGCGTCCTGGAGGACGAGTGCAGGGGGCTGATCCAGGCCTTCTTCCGGGGAAGGCGGACGGAGCCGGGCGGGGACTAGAGCGGCCGCGCCCCCTCGCGTCATATCCTCCCAAGGCTGTTGACGCATCGGACGCCCGGTGCAATCCTGCGAGCATGGCTTACGAACTCCCAAAACTTCCCTACGCTTACGACGCGCTGGCTCCCCACATCGACGCAAAGACGATGGAGATCCACTACACCAAGCACCACCAGGCCTACATCACCAACGCCAACAACCTCCTCAAGGACCAGCCCGCCCTCGCGGCGCTCGGGGTCAACGCCCTGATCGCCGACCTCTCGAAGGTCCCGGAGGCCATCCGCACGGGCCTGCGCAACAACGCCGGGGGCCACAGCAACCACTCCTTCTTCTGGACGATCCTCGGGCCGGGCAAGGGCGGCGCGCCCGCGGGCGCGCTCGCCGCCGCGGTCAACTCCTCCTTCACCTCGTTTGACAAGTTCAAGGAGGAGTTCGCGAAGGCCGCCGCGACGCGCTTCGGCTCAGGCTGGGCGTGGCTCTATGTCACGGCCGACAAGAAGCTGGCGATAGGCTCGACCGCGAACCAGGACAGCCCGCTCATGGGCAAGGCCGTCGCGGGCATCGAGGGCAAGCCGGTCATCGGCCTCGATGTCTGGGAGCACGCCTACTACCTCAACTACCAGAACCGCCGCCCGGACTACGTCACGGCGTGGTGGAGCGTGGTGAACTGGGACGCGGCGGGCGCGAACTTCGCGGCCGCCCTGGCGTAAGCCTAGCGCGACCAGACGCTGGCCTGCAGCGCCGGCCCGA
>DATNLY010000373.1:0-4185 GCA_035602635.1 Opitutaceae bacterium
GGGGAATCCCCCCCGGGGTTGAAGAACGTTTTCCCGTTGAAGTGGTCGGAGGGCGGCAATGTCATCGCGTGGCCGGCAGCATGAGGCCCCAATGAAGAGAACGACGCACAGGAAGCAAACCCGAGGTTCGAGGGGGGCGCCATGCGCATAAGCGGCGGCAAGGCCCGCGGCATCGAGCTCCTGGTGCCGAGGGGCGACGCGGTGCGGCCAGCGACGGACGGGATGAGGCAGGCGGTGTTCTCGAGCCTGGGGGACCGGGTGGCGGCCGCGCGGTTCGTGGACCTTTTCGCCGGGAGCGGGGCGTACGGCCTCGAGGCCTTCAGCCGGGGCGCGTCGGGCGGGACGTTCGTGGAGCGCAGCGCGAGAACCTCGGAGTGCCTGAGGAGGAACATAGCCTCCGTCTGCCGCAGCCTCGGGCGAAACGGGGCGGAGCTTGTGGCCGTGGAGGCCGACGCCCTCTCGCTCCCGACCGGCGTCGGGGACGCGCCCGACATCATCTTTGTCGATCCCCCCTACGAGGTGATCGGCGAGATCGCGCCCGTGCTCTTTGCCAAGCTCTCGGCCTCGCTCGCGCCCGACTGGAAGGGGCTTGTCGTCTTCGAGATGCCGGGGGAGGAGGCGCTCGAGCCCGAGGGCTGGACGTGCGTCAAGCGGCTGGGGCGCGGGGCGCGCCAGCCTAGCGCAGCCTTCTTCACGCGGGCGGCCTGATCGCCTGCCCCTTTACACGACGATGCTGTCGATCTTCGCCAGCTCCTCGGCGCTGAACGCGAGGTTGCTGAGCGCGCCGAGGTTCTCGTCGATCTGGGCCGTCCTGCTCGCCCCGATGAGGGCCGAGGTGATTCCGGGCTGGCGAAGGACCCACGCGAGCGACATCTGGGCCAGCGACTGGCCGCGGGCCTCGGCCAGGGCGTTCAGCCTGCGGATCCGCGACAGCCTGTCCTCGGTGATGTGCTCGGGCTTCAGGAACCGGGGATCGTGGCCCGCGCGGGAATCCGCGGGGATCCCGCCCAGGTACCGGCTCGTGAGGAGCCCCTGCGCCAGCGGGCAGAACGCGATCCCCCCGATCCCCTCCCTCACGAGCGTGTCCAGGAGCCCGCGCTCGGGCTCCCGGTTGAACATGCTGTACCTCGGCTGGTGGATGAGGCACGGGGTGCCCAGCTCCCGCAGGATCGCCGCCGCGTTCGTCGTCTGCGCGGGACTGTAGTTCGAGAGCCCGGCGTAGAGCGCCTTGCCGGACCGGACCGCGTGAGCCAGGGCGCCCATCGTCTCCTCTACCGGCGTGTCGGGGTCGGGCCGGTGGCTGTAGAAGATGTCGACGTAATCGAGCCCGAGGCGCTTCAGGCTCTGGTCCAGGCTCGCCAGCAGGTACTTCCTGGATCCCCAGTCCCCGTAGGGCCCCGGCCACATGTCGTAGCCCGCCTTGGTCGAGATGATGAGCTCGTCGCGGTACGGCGCGAGGTCCTCGCGGAGGATCCAGCGGAACGTCGTCTCGGCGGAGCCGTAGGGCGGGCCGTAGTTGTTCGCGAGGTCGAAATGGGTGATGCCCCGGTCAAAGGCCCGCAGGACCATGGCGCGGCTGTTGGCGTAGTCGTCGGAGCCCCCGAAGTTGTGCCACATGCCGAGCGAGAGCATCGGCAGCTTGATCCCGCTGCGGCCGCACCGGCGGAAATGGGCGGGATGGGCGTAGCGGTCGGCGGCGATGACGTGGGTCATGGGCAGGGGCTAAGAGATGGTTTCCCGGACCGGAATCGGCAAACCCATTCTGGGCCCTCACGGCAGGCTTGACGGTGCGGCGGGCCGGCGGGAGCATTCCGACCCGCAATGGACGCGGTCGTAGTTTAGGGGTAAAACTCCTGCCTTCCAAGCAGGTATCCCGAGTTCGATTCTCGGCGACCGCACCATGGGACCCCCAATTTCGGGACTGACCTTGACAAAGGTAATGCATAATGCATTATCAATGCATGCCGTACACGACCGTGACGCTCAGGCAGGACGTCGCCAAGAGGCTCCGGAACAACCGCATCCCCGGTGAGAGCTACAGCGACATCCTGAACAGGCTGCTCGACAACCAGCCCGCAAAGACCGTGGGTGAATGGATGGAGTCTCTTGCTCCCCTCGAGGGGCAGAGCCTCTTTACAAATGCGGGGCGCGGGAGGCTGACGAAGGATCAGCGCAACCCAAGGAGCTCGCGCGCGAGGGGCAAGGGTGATGCTTCTCCTTGATACCAGCGCATTGATCGGACTGGAGCGCGAGCTTGCCCAGCGGAGGGTGGGGCGGGTCCGCGCGTACCTGGGAAGGCACCTGGGAGAGGACCTGGCCTGCAGCACCGTGACCGTCGGCGAATTGGCGTCCGGCGAAAACGAGACCGCGGTCCGTGTCCTGCTTCGGCACCTTAGGAAGCTCCCGCTTTCCGAGGCAATCGCCTACCGGGCCGGGGCTTTGGACAAGAATTTGATGGGCAGGGGGCAGCGGCTTGGCGAGAACGACAACTGGGTCGCCGCCACGGCGCTTCATTATTCCGCCACCCTTGTTTATGCTGATGGCGACTTTGACCGCGTTGAAGGACTGAAGCGGGCTAAGATGGGCGATTGAAGATCGGCCTCCGGGCTGATTCTTGCAAACTGGGCAAAGTCCGGGTCCTTGTTGAAATGCGGAGGGTACCCGCCCGCGTTGCCTTTGCGAAACTGGGTGCCGAAATCGATTCTCGGCGACCCCGCCCTTTCCGTTTCTGTCAGTCATCGCCTTGAATCTCTGTCAGGCGTCGCCCTACAGGAGAGGGCGCCCCTGCGGGCGCGATATCCCGATTCGCTTCCAGGCAACCGCACCCTCTGTAATTTGCTCCCAAAGGGACCGGGCCAACTAAAGGGTGGAGCTCCCGCCGTCGGGATTGTCCCTTGGGGCCGATGGCCGCGGCCTCATGCCGGCGTCTCGACACGGCTTCATTTCGCGGAGGGAGAAGTTGCGTTTAGTCAGCACCAATTCCATCTTGAGAGAGCGATACCCAGCCTGATGATCACATATGCAGACGCGCAGAGGCGCGCAAAAGAATCCCTCAACGGATTCCCACAGGAGGTCGTTTCCAGTTACCTTGCCTTCGCGGAGAAGGGGGACCCGGACGACTCCGACATTGTCGTCCTTGGGGTCCTTCGGTTCTACCTTGTGAAGAAGCCCGGCGAGCCGCTCGCCTCGCTTCCCGGCGACACCAAGCTTGTCGCAGACCTGGGCTGCGACTCCCTGACAATGATGGACACGGTCTTCATGGTGGAGAGCCTCTTCGACGTGAAGCTTGACGACGGCGAGCTGCCCGCGATTCAGACCCTGGACGACCTGCGGAACTACGTTCGAAGCCTGAACGGCCGAGAGGCTGCGCGTGCATCCTGAGGCCGCCGGATTGCCGCCATGGTCAACCCCCGCGTCGTCGTCACGGGAATAGGCTTCGTCACAAGCATAGGAAACGACAAGGCCGGTGTCGCGGCGAGCCTGCGGGGGCTCAGGACGGGGATCGAGCGCTTTGACTTCCTGCCGGGCCGGGAGCTGCCCGTGAAGGTCGCGGGGACGATCAAGGGGTTTGACACCAGCGCGCTGCAATGGCCGGCGTGGCGCTGGCCCGACGGCTACGCCTTCCCGCGCGAGGTCCTGCGCGGCATGCCCCCGCACGGCCTCTACGCCCTGTGCGCGGTCGAGCAGGCCAATGCGGACGCGCGGCTCGCCCCCGCGGACATCGCCTCGGACGAGACGGGGCTCTACTGCGCCTCGGCCGGATCGCCCCGCCTGCTGCGCCACCACCTGAACCTGATGAGCGACTCCTTCGGCGAGCGCGTGTCGCCGATGGCGGTGGTGAGCGGCATAGCCGGGACGCTCAATTTCAACCTCGCGGCGCACCTGGGCATCCGGGGCGCCGTGGCGGGGCTCGCCTCGGCGTGCGCCTCGAGCACCCAGGCAATCGGCTACGCCCACGACGAGATCCGGCTCGGCCGGCAGCAGCGGGTCCTCGTGGTCGGCGGCGAGGACGTGAGCTTCGAGTCGCTCTACCCGTTCTCGGGCATGCGCGCACTCTCGCGCCAGAGCGACCCGGCGCTCGCGTCGCGCCCCTTCGACGCCGGCAGGGACGGGTTTGTCGGGACCGGCGGCGCCGTGGCCCTGTGGCTGGAGGAAGCCGGATCGGCCCTGGCGCGCGGGGCGCCG
>DATNLY010000378.1:0-7856 GCA_035602635.1 Opitutaceae bacterium
TCACGTTGCGGCCGTTGAGCCAGAAGCCCGTCGCGGGCTCGAACCTGGCCTCGCGTATGCCGAAGCTCGCCGCGTCCTCGTCGACGACCCTCCCGCCGCTCTCGACCCGCACCGACGCGCTGTAGAGCGCCGGCCGTCCAATGTCCCAGCGAAGGGGGGTGGCGACCGTGATGTCGGCGTCAAAGTCGGCGGACTGCCCCGCGGCAATCTCGCGCTGGCCCGATTCCGGCGCTGCGGCCTCGCCGCAGGCCCCCCCGTCGGGGCCGGCGAGCCCCATGCGAACGGCCACGGAGGCCGCCGCCGCGGACTCGTTCACGACCGTCGTGTGCACGTGCACGACCGCCCGCGCGTCCGAGATCTCGGGCACGGTGACAAACGTGGCATGGCGCCCCACGTGGACGGGATCCTCGGCCAGGAGGCGCACGTGCCGGATGATCCCGGAGCCCGTGTACCAGCGCGCGGCCACCTGCCTGGAATTGTCCACGCGCACCGCGATCACGTTCTCGCCTCCCGCGGCCAGGTGGCCGGTGAGCTCGTAGGCGAAGCTCGCGTATCCGTACGGCCGGTGGCCGAGCAGGACCCCGTTCACCCACACGTCGCTGTTGGCCATCACCGCGTCGAACTCGATGAAAACCCTCCTGCCGGCGTACGAGGGGTCCGAGCTCAGGTGCCTCCGGTACCAGCCGATCCCCGCCGGCAGGAACGCGCCCTCCCCTTTCGCCGGGCTCTTCGGGTCGAAGGGCCCGGAAATCGCCCAGTCGTGGGGCACGTCGACGCTCCTCCAGCCGGAATCGTCGAAGGCGGCCTGCTCGGCGCCCGGCGCATCGGACTGCAGGAAACGCCAGCCCGCGTCGAGGGGCAGCGTGAGGCGCGCTGGCGCGGCCGCGCCCGGGCGGGCCGAATGCCTCGCGCACCCCGCGAGCAGCGCGCATGCGAGGGCGGCTGCCGCAAGGAATCCGCGGGAAATCCTCATGGACGGGCCCCGGGTTGGCCCGGCGGGCGCCCCCCCGCCCCATAGGGCGTCTCGGTCGTGGATTTCGGGTCCGGGGGCACGTCGAACCCGGCTAACGGGTCGGGATGCGCCGGGTCGAATCGGGGGACGTCTCCCGCCAGGAACTTCGCAAGGCTCGGCTGGGCCGCCCGGATCCCCTCAACGACGCACTTCGCCATCTCGTAGCTGCCGTAGTCGTCGTGGTGCGTGGCCTCGATGTTCCCGTTGACGCTGGGGAACAGCGCCTTGGCGCCCTCGGGCCCCAGCGCCTCGTAGAGCGCCGTGCTCATCGCGTTGAGGTCGATGCACGCGATCCCCTGCTCCCTCGCCAGGCGGCGCACGGCCTCGGGATAGTCGCCGAGCGAGTTCTCGATCCTCCCGTCCGCCCCGAAGGTCCGGCGGCTGACGGGCGTGACGACGACCGGCGTCGTCCCGTGCGCCCGGGCGTCGGCGACAAACCGCTCGAGGTCCGCCTTGTAGGTCGTGAAGGCCCCCACGCCCGGCCCCTTCTCCTTCTGGTCGTTGGTCCCGAACTGGATGAGCAGGAAGTCGCCCGGGCGCATGAGCGTGTCCAGCTTGGGCAGGCGCCTCTCGGAGACAAAGCTGCGCAGGGTCTCGCCGGACTCCGCGTGGTTCGCAACGACGATGCCCGGCCCAAAAAAGCGGGGCAGCATCTGGCCCCAGCTATTGAAGGGCTCGAGCGCCTGGTCGCTCACCGTCGAGTCGCCGGCGATGAAGAGCGTGGGCAGGCTCGGCGCCGGGACGACCGTCACCGCGCACACGCACGGGCGCTCGCCGCTGAACTCCAGCGTCAGCTCGTCGTCCCAGTTCCGGGCCTCCGCCGCCTTCTCGCGGGGCTTGAGCCTCACGACGCCGTCCGCCCCGAAGCGCGGCGTCCGCACGCTGACCGTGAAGCTTCGCATCGCGAACCTGCCCGCCGCCGTGTGCAGCTCCTCGAGCTCGAGCCGGCGCACCTCGGCCTTCACGGTCGTCGTCGACTCCCCCTGGGAGTCGCCGAGCAGGACCGTGACCGTGTAGTTGCCCTCGGGCTCGGCGACGGAGAAGAAGAACGGGCGCGTGCCCGTGCAGAAATGCCCGCGGAGCGGGTCGCCGCCGCGGTCCACGGCCTCGACCTGCGAGCCGGGCTCCAGGCCGTAGCCCTGCGTCGCCGAGTAGAGCATCCCGGGAAGGACCTGAGCGTAGCCCGGTGGCACCGCGCCCGGGCCGAACGAGAACCGCTGGGCGGCGGCCGCCCCCGGGGCCACGGCGACCGCGGCCACGAGCGCCGCGAGCAGGGCGAGGGCGCAATTCCGCAGGGTCTTCATGGGGGCGGGGCCTACCCGAGGTGGAAAACCTCTCGAAGGTCGCGGCTCACCGGGCTCGCGTCGGGGTTGGACGGCATGACGTCGCCCATGTGGCGCCACCAGCGCCCGCAGACGCCCGTCTGCGCGATCGCCTTCCAGCGGGGCTCGTCCTCGATCTCCGCGTAGGCGAAGAGCTGGTGCGTGGCCTTGTCGTGGAATATCGAGTAGTTGTGGACGCCGTGGGCCTTGAGGGCCTCGGCGAGCTCCGGCCAGATCGGGCTGTGGCGTTTCTCGTACTCGGCCTCTTTGCCGGGATGGACTGACATTATGAATGCGATGCGTTTCATGGTTGGGAAATTCTCCTTGCGGCGGCCTGGGCCCTGAGGCACAGCTCGGCGGCCTTGAAGCAGTGCTCCTGGGTCATCGCCTCCTCCGTGCGGCCGAGGCAGTCCCGGATCAGCTGGCCGAAGAAGGGGAAGCCGACCCTGCCCTTCAGGTCGAACCGGCGCTCGCCCCTGCCGTCCACGAGGAACAGGTGATCGCCCTGCCCGCCGCGCGCGACGTCCACGTACTTGCGAAGCTCGATGTACCCCTCCGTCCCGAGGATGACCGTGCGGCCGTCGCCCCAGGTGGAGAGGCCGTCCGGCGTGAGCCAGTCCACGCGCACGTAGTTCGAGGCCCCGTTGTTCCCGAGGAGCGACGCCTCGCCGAAGTCCTCGAACTCGCGCTTGTCGGGATTCGCGAAGTTGCCCACGGCCGCGCGCTCGACCGTCGCGTCGGTCGCGCCCGAGTAGAAGAGGAACTGCTCGAACTGGTGGCTGCCTATGTCGCACAGGATGCCGCCGTACTGCCTCCGCCTGAAGAACCACGCGGGACGGGACGGCTTGCGCAGCCGGTGCGGCCCTAGGCCGAGCACCTGGACGACGCGGCCCACGGCGCCGGCGCGGATGAGCTCGCCGGCGCGGACCGCGCACTCCACGTGGAGGCGCTCGCTGAAGTACACGGCAAACTTGCGCCCGGTCCGCCGGACCGACGCCCGTGCCTCCCGGAGGCCCGCCATCGAGGTGAAGGGTGTCTTGTCGCAGAAATAGTCCTTCCCGGCCGCCATCACCCTGCAGCCGGTCGGGCCGCGGTCGCAAGGCACGCCGGCCGCCGCGACAAGCCGGACCTCCGGATCGTCCAGTATCTCGCCAAGCGAGCGGGCCGGCCTCGCGCCCGGGAACTTTCTCAGGAAGGCCTTCAGCCTCCCCCGGTCGGGATCAAAGGCCCACTTGAGCCGCGCGCCCGCGTCGCGCAGGCCCTCGCACATCCCGAAGATGTGGTAGTGCTCGAAGTACGCCGCCGCGAACGTGAACTCGCCCGGCTTCACGGCCTTCTTCCGCTGCGCGGATGGGGACGGCGGCATGTTCGTGTGGGGTTGGCTGCGGACCCCCGGGGGTCAAACGATCGGGCCGACGTCGATCCAAGCGCGTTTCGCCCAGGACTCGAGACCCTTTTCCGCCAGCTGGACGCCCTTCGCCCCCTCCAGGAGCGTCCACCGGAAGGGCTCGCCGCCGGCCACGTGCTTCAGGAAGAGCTCCCACTGCGCCTTGAAGGCATTCTCGTAGGCGACCGTGTCGGGGACCTTCTGCCAGCCGTCGAGGAATTTGATCGGCTGGTCTATGTCGGGGTTCCAGGTCGGGCGCGGGGTCGCCTCGGCGCGCTGGGTCCAGCATTCGCGCAGGCCGGCGACCGCCGAGCCCTTGGTCCCGTCCACCTGGAGCGTCAGGAGGTCGTCGCGGCGCACGCGCGTGGTCCATGAGCTGTTGATCTGCAGGATCACGTCCCGATCCGTGACAAAGGTGGCGTAGGCGGCGTCATCGGCCGTGCCCTTGTAGGGCCTGCCCCGCTCGTCCCAGCGCTGCGGGATGTGCGTGGCCCCCAGGCAGGAGACGCTCCGCACGTTGCCGAAGAGGTTGTCGATCATGTAGCGCCAGTGGCAGAGCATGTCCATGATGATGCCGCCCCCGTCCTCCTTCCGGTAGTTCCACGAGGGCCGCTGGGCGGGCTGCAGGTCGCCCTCGAACACCCAGTAGCCGAAATCCCCCCGCACGGAGAGGATCCTGCCGAAGAAGCCCGAGTCGATGAGGAGCCGCAGCTTGAGGAGCCCGGGCAGCCAGAGCTTGTCCTGGACGACGCCGTTCCTCAGGCCCGCGGCCTCGCATTCCCTGTAGAGGGCCACGGCCGTCGCCGTGTCGACGGCCGTCGGCTTCTCGCAGTAGACCGCCTTCTTGGCCGCGATGGCGCGGCGCACCCCCTCGACGCGGCGGTCCGTCGTCTGCGAGTCGAAGTAGATCGCGTTGAACGGGTCCGCGAGCGCGGCGTCGAGATCGGTGGTCATCCGGGATACCCCGTGCGCGTCGCCGAGCGCCTTCAGCTTGTCCGCGCTCCTGCCGACGAGGATCGGGTCCGGCATCACCGTGTCCCCGTTCGCGAGGCGGACGCCGCCCTGTTTCCGGATGGCGAGGATCGAGCGCACGAGGTGCTGGTTCGTCCCCATGCGCCCCGTGACGCCGTTCATGATGACCCCGAGTGTGTGTTGTTTCATGGAAAGAGAGTGCGCAGGCCCTAGGAGTGCCGCAGGTAGGCGGCCTGGATCTCGGCGAGGAAGGCCCCCTGGTCCCCCGCCCACCTTGCGCTTGAGAAGATCTCGACCTCGTTGAAGCCCCCGAATCCCGCGGCCTCGACCCATCCCCGGATCTGGCGCACGGGGATGCATCCCTCGCCCATGAGCCCGCGGTCGTTCAGGAGGTCCGTGGTCGGGGTCCTCCAGTCGCAGATGTGGAACGCGAAGAGAGACCCCTCGCGCCCGCACGCCGCTATCTCCGCCTCAAGGCGGTCGTCCCACCACACATGGTAGACGTCGAGCGCGATCCCGACCCACGGCGACCCCACCTGCCCGCAGATCGCCCTCGCCTGCGCGAGCGTGCTCACGGCCGAGCGGTCGTCGGCGTACATGGGATGGAGCGGCTCGATTGCGAGGCGCACCCTGCTTGCGGCCGCATGGGCTTCGAGTTCCCCGATGCCGTCCGCGATCTGCCGGCGCGACTCGGAGAGCGGCTGGCCGGGCACGGCGCCGCAGACGAGCACGATCAGCGGGGCCCCCAGCGCCGCCGCCTGGTCGATCACCCGGCGGTTCTCGTCGATCGCCCCGGCCCTGCCCTCGCGGGTCGCGGACGCGAGGAAGCCCCCGCGGCAGAGGGAGACCACGGAAAGGCCGCTCTCGCGGATCATCCTCCCGACAGCCGCGGGATCGCGGCCCTCGATCGCCTGGCGCCAGACCGTGATCCCACCGACCCCGGCGGACGAATAGCGGCGCACGGCCTCCTCGACCGGCCACGGCTTGGTCGTGATCGAGTGGATGCAGAGCCTGGAGAAGTCGCAGAGGGGCGTCGCCATCGTGTGCCCGGGCCTAGGGGATGAAGAACGCGTAGTAGGGGTCGCCCCGGGCCATCCGGAGGATCAGGAGCGCCAGCTCGCGGGCGTGGTAGTCGCCCCACATGCACGATTCGCCGCAGGGCACCCTGCGGCCCCTGGGCACGTGGTCCCATCCGTTGGGCCGGTGGTAGACGGCGTGGAGGATGAGGCCCTGGTGGCCGGGCTCGGCCGAGAGGTAGCCGTCGCCGAAGAGCGTCCTCGCCACCGTGAGGCCGGCGGCGACATACCGCTCGCCCGCCGCGCGCCGGCCGGCGGACCTCAGGTGGTTTCCGAGGCGGATAAGGCCCTGCGCGGCGATGGCCGCGGCCGAGCTGTCGACCGGCTCGTGCGCGTTGAACGGGTCCGCGCGGCGCCCCAGGTAGTCGCCCATGCGGGCCAGGCCGGGCGCGCCCGTGTCCCAGTAGGGGATCCCGTCGACGGGGGTGTTCCGGATGTAGAAGTCGGCGGTCGCCGTGGCCACGTCGAGGAACCGGGAGAGTATCCTCCCCTTGGACCCGGGCGGCCCGAACTCGGCCTGCGGAAGCGTGGCCAGGAACTCCAGCTGCTCCGCGTAGCCGCAGAGCACCCACGCGAGCCCGCGGGTCCAGGTCGAGAACGGCGAGTAGCCCTGCTGGGTGCTCGGGCAGCGGTACGAGCCGTCGTTCAGGTTGAAGATGGACTCGTGCGCCACCCTGCCCCGCACGTCGTAGTGGTCGCGGCCCCCGCCGAAATAGACGTTGAAGCGCGCGGTCGTCTCCGCGTGCTCGAGCAGCCTGCCGAGAAGCGGGATCCTCCGGTCGCGCTCGCCCATGAGGACGTGGCCAAGCTGGTGGGCAAGCCCGAGGACCCGGAGGGAGCGGATGGTGTCGGCGAAGAGCGAGTGCGGGCCGTTGAAGGAGTGGATGTAGCCGAGGCCCCCCGGCAGGGAGGTCCAGCGGGCCGCCTGGACGGCCCCGCTCACCTTGAGCGCGAGCTCGTAGAAATCGACCTCCGCCGGGTCCGCGGGCATCCTGCCCTCGAGGGCGAGGCGGCGCAGGTTCCCGTAGGTGGAGACGTTGTTGAAGCCGTGGTCGTGGACGCCGGTGGCGCTGACGTGGCTCGCCATGTCCCTGCGCGTGCCCTCGCGCCCGTAGGCGAGCGCCGCGGCGTCGCCCGTCGCGTCAAACTGCAGGATGGCCGAGCCGTAGAGGAAGCCCTGCGTCCACTCGGTCCAGCCGCGCGACTCGTACCGGCCGTTGACGGTGAAGACCGGGGAGCCCCGCGCCGGCTTCCAGTGCCGCTGGATGAGCCGGACCTTCTGCCCGGAAAGCTCGAAGAGCCGCTCGCAGGCCGGAACGAGGGACGGCGGCCTGAGCCTCGGGTCGATCTTGATCATGGCCCAGGGCTCCCTAGAGGCGGCGGATGGCGAAGCCGCCGTCCACCTGGATCACGGCTCCCGCGGAATACGGAAACTGGTCCGCCACGATCGATCGCACGGCGCGCCCCACGTCCTCCGGCGTGCCCCACCGCTTCTGGGGCACGAGGCCCCCTGCGATCAGGGCGTCGTAGCGCTCCTTCACGCCGGCGGTCATGTCAGTGGCCATGATCCCGGGGCGCACCTCGACGACGAGGATGCCGTCCGCCGCCAGGCGCGCGGCCCAGAGCTGCGCCGCCATTGAGAGCCCGGCCTTCGAGATGCAGTAGTCGCCACGCGCCACCGACGCCGTGTCGGCGGAGATCGAGGTCACGAAGATGACCTTTCGCCCGCCCGGGAGCGCCGCGGGCGCCGGGGAGTCGAGCCAGTGCCTCGCCACGAGCTGCGTCAGGAAATAGGGCCCGCGGAGGTTGGTGCCCAGGACCTCGTCAAACGACTCCTCGGTCGCGTCGACGATGTCCGCGCGCACCCGGGGCGCCATGCCGGCGTTGTTCACGAGCGCGTCCAGGCGGCCAAAATGCCTCAGTGTCTCGTCGAGGAGCCGCCCGCGGTCCATGCCGCTCGCGATGTCGGCCTGGATTTCCAGGAACTCCTGGGACCGGGACTTCGCGGCCTTCCGGCAGGCGGCCGCGGTCTCGGCCGCGGAGGCCGCGTCGCGCGCATAGTTTATGGCCACCGAGCATCCGAGCTC
>DATNLY010000006.1:0-11374 GCA_035602635.1 Opitutaceae bacterium
CTGCGAACAGGCCTGGCACATGTACTACCTGTTGCTACCCTCGCTCGAAAGGCGGCAGGCGCTCATCGGCCACCTCAAGAGCCGTGGCATACTTGCGGTCTTCCATTACATGCCGCTGGATCTTTCGCCATATGCGAGCAGCATTGGGATCCCAAGAGGAGGTTGCCCTGTGACTAGCGACGTGAGTGACCGTATCCTGCGCTTGCCATTCTACAATTCGCTCTCGAAGGTTGATCAACGATTTGTGACTGATACCATTATGGAATTCAGGCTGTAGAGGCAGCCTAGTGCATTTGGTGGCATGCGTCCACGCTGCTCTCGTCAGGAAGCCACCCGGTGGGACGCCGCCGGCCCAAGGCGGCCTTTCAATGGAAGCGGAAACCTGAAGCTCGCTGCCGAAGCGATGGCCTTGAGCTATGAAGCAAGGGCCTTCAGCGCGCCTTCGCGAAACACCGGCCGATTGCTCTTATGAAAGCGGGCAGGCACGCCAACGACAACTGTATGGGGTTTCACGTCCTCGGTCACGACAGCACCTGCGCCCACATAGGAGCCTTCACCTATTTTCAAGCCGGGCAAGACTGTCGCATTGGTGCCGACCGTAGCAAAGTCACCAATGGTAACGCACCCTGCAACCGCGGCGCTGCCCATGATGTGCACACCCCTGCCAACGACACATTCGTGGTCGATAGTGCAGTGCGTATTTAATATGGAGTGATCATCTATCCTGGCAAATTTATGAACGAGCGAAAATGGAAAGAGATGGCATGCCTTTCCAATCGAAGCGGTCTTTTCCGCAAAGCTCTTGCGATGGATCAACGACAGCGGTCTCAGGCCCAGTTGCTCGAGGCACTGCGACGTCATGTAGCGCGCATAGCCGTGTTCGGCTCCGATGCATGTGATATAGTGCGTCACTTTGTGAAGATGCCGCTTGAGGACCTCAACCTTGTTGATGAAGAGCGCTGCTGTCTGGAAAGTCGGGGACTCGATGGTGTCGTCAAAGATCAAAGTCGTTACGCCGGCTTGAGACTCTCTCAGCATCTCATCGATGATTCGGGCCATTTTCTGGCCGCCCCACAGCAATACTTTTGGAGAAAGTCGTCTGTTGGGCTTGGCTGTCACGTGGATTCTGCGAGAGTTGTCTTGAACCGGCGGCGGCGGCGAGGTGTTCGTTTTGGTGTGGGCGGATTGGGATGGCAAGGGGAAGATCAGGCAACGGGGCCGTGTCACCTAGAGAAGCTTACCCCCTAGGTCGTCGGATTCCCGGTCCACGGGTGGCTAAGTCGGGTACCTCGGGGCGTGAACCTACAGTTCATGGGCGCCGGCGACTCTGAATTCCGTGGCAGATTTCGCCCCAATCCATCAACAACACCGGGGTAGTTCTTGCCAATGGAGCGCACTTGTAGCAATCCGTTCTCGAATTCCGGCATCCGCTTCGGCCAACATAGATAACCCCGTCAAAGATATGAAGAAAATCGCATTGCTAGCGTTGATCGTCCTCCTGGCGCCGGCCGCCATCGTCCGCGCCGACGATGCCGCCGCTCCAGCGGCTGGCGGGCTCCGATTCAGTATCGCGGTGACCAAGTTCGAGAACCACGCCAACTATTCCGGGCCGTTCCAGCTCTCGGACACCTGGGGAGCGATGCTCACCGATTCGCTCCAGCAGTCGGGCCATTTCATCGTCCTGGGTGAGGCGGACATGCGCGACGCTGCGATGAAGGAGCAGGACTTTGCGGCGAGCGGGCGGGCTGCGGGGGGCGACAAGGCGCCGGCGACCGGCTTCATGACGCCAGCCCAGCTGCTGATCAAGGGGGAGATCACGAACTTCCAGACGACGTCGGGCCAGAGCGGAGGTCTGGCGTTTGGCGGCATCAGGGTCGGCGGGGGCGGGGACACCGCTGAGATCAACACGGTCGTCTATGTCGTGGACTCCACGACGGGCCAGGTCGTCGCTTCCAAGAAGGTGATCGGGACCGCAAAGAGCAGCGCCCTGTCGGTGGGTTTCACGGGGCGCGACTGGGGCGGCGACATGAGCAACTTCAAGAAGACAAATGTCGGCACGGCGATGGAGAAGGCGATCGATGACGCGGTCGCGTTCATCATAACCCAGATCCCGAACCTCCACTGGAGCGGAAACGTCATCCTCGTGAACGGCCCCCATGTCTACGTCAACCGCGGGTCCCGCGAGGGGGTCGCCGTCGGCCAGGTCTTCAAGGTGGGATCCTCCGAGGTCCTGCGCGACCCAGCGACGGGCGAGACGCTCGACGTCGCATTCACCGAGAAGGGCCAGATCCGTGTCGAGACGGTAAAGGAGAAGATCGCCATCTGCTCGGTCATCACGGGTGGACCGCTCGACAAGGGGATGTCGGTCGCGCCGGCTACGCCCTGAGTTTCCTGGCGGCCTTGGGATTGCGCACCAGGAAGGGTTCGAGCACCCCGGCCTGGGACGGGGGGAAGCGGCCCGTGACATGGATCCCGTCCTCGGCGTGCACTTGCTCCTGGACTTCCCCGAACGCATGCAGACGGGCGACGATGTCGTAGCGGTCGAGCGGGATCAGGAGCTGGACCGCGCCGTGGCTGTCCGCGATAAGCTCCAGGCACCGCTCCTTCAGGGCGGGGATGCCCGCACCTGTGCGGGCGCTGACAAGGAAGGCATCGGGAACGGCCCGCCTTGCCGTCCGCAGCTCGGCTGCGTCGGCCAGGTCCACCTTGTTGAAGACGTTCACGACCGGCCTGTCGCCCGCGCCCAGCTCGGCGAGCACTCCCAGGGTCGTCTCCCTGTGCTTCTCGAAGTGGGGGCTCGTGATGTCGACCACGTGTATGAGGAAGTCCGCGGCAAGCACCTCCTCCAGCGTGGCCTTGAAGGCCTCCACGAGGCCGTGCGGCAGCCGCCGGATGAATCCCACCGTGTCGGTCAGGAGCAGCTTCTGATTGCCCGGCAGGGCAAGCTGGCGCGTGGTCGGGTCGAGGGTGGCAAAGAGCTTGTTCTCTGCCAGGACTTGGGAGCCCGTGAGCGTGTTCAGGAGCGAGGACTTCCCCGCGTTCGTGTAGCCCACGATAGAGGCGGTCGGCAGCGGGACGCGCACGCGGCGGGTCCTCTGCACGCCGCGCTGGCGAACGACCTTGGCGAGCTCCTCCTTGAGGTGGGCTATTCGGTTGCGGACGACGCGCCGGTCCTGCTCCAGCTGCGTCTCGCCCTCGCCGCCCAGGGACCCCTTTCCCCGCTGCCTTGAGAGGTGGGTCCAGGCGCGCGTGAGGCGCGGGAGCGAATACTCCATCCGCGCGAGCGCGACCTGGAGGACCGCCTCGCGGGTGTGCGCCCGGTCCGCGAACACCTCCAGGATCACCTCCTGGCGGTCGATCACGGCCATCCCGGCGAGCTCCTCCCAGTTGCGCTGCTGGCCCGGTGAAAGCGCGGAGTCGAAAACGATCACCTCGGCCCCGTCCTGCTTGGCCAGGGCCGCCAGCTCCTCGGCCTTGCCCTTGCCAAGGTAGAGGGCGGGGGAGATGGACCGCGGCCTCACGAGCGTCGTCCTGACGATCGACAGGCCGAGGTTCTCGACAAGCTCGGTAAGCTCCGCCAGGAGCTCGTCTCCCTCGCCCTCGGGCATGTCCGCCGTCTGGACGCCGACAAGGAACGCGCGCTGGGCCTTGGGGAGGGTGGGAAGGAAGTCGGCCATCAATTGGATTTCGGAAGGCGACAGGGACTCATGGATCTCAAGTGATGAAGCATGTAGTGCCCTCCGGACCCCATCATGGCAAAACAAAGGCCGCCTGTTCGATCCTTATCGTCGATGATGAGCCTGGCGACCGGGAGCTTCTTGCAACTGTGCCTGGGAGCTATGGGCGCTCGGCGGCCGCCGCCCCGAATTCAGGTCGCCCAGGTGATTGCGGCACGTCCGGTCAATATGGTGGTCGCGTCCCGCTGGCGTTAGGAATTGACGCTCCTACGCATTGCTCTCCCATAGCTGGCCCTGCCTTATGGCGCCCGCAAATTATCTGACGTTCTCCAACAGGTGAAGAATCCGGTCGTCCCGGTCATCGAACAACTTGCGTCCACGTTCAACGGCCTCGGCTTTTGGAGCGGCGAGCAATCTGTTTGGGGCAAGCGTCTTCAAGCCAGAACGTTCGATCGGCGCCTCTATTTATGGATGCACCGCATTGGAGCCATGGGCGCCGTTGAGAGGGGGATCCTGAGGAGATTCGTCCGCGCGGGCATGACCGTGGTCGATGTTGGTGCGAATCTTGGTCTCTATACCCTTGCCATGGCGGATCATGTGGAATCAACCGGGCGAGTGATTTCATTCGAACCCGATCCCGATCTTTTCCTGCTTCTTTGCGCAAACTGCGAAGCCAACGGGGCGACGAACGTCGAGGCACTTAACAAGGCGCTTGGCAGGGTGTCCGATACGATGACCCTTCACCGCCTCACAATCAATTCGGGAGGAAACCACCTTGGCTCCAACGACCGGATTGCGTTCCGGCGGCCAGTGGAGGTCGAAGTCGCGGCCTTTGACGGCTTGTTGCCCGGGGTGCGTCCGGATTTCATCAAGTTGGACGTTCAGGGATGGGAGCTGAATGTGCTCCTGGGAATGGCGCGGACCTTGAAGGAAGCCGACCCTGTCATCTACTTGGAGCTTTGGGCTGAGGGGCTCAGGCGCGCGGGAAATGCTCCGGGCGAGATGTTCTCCTTGCTCCGTGGCCTTGGGTTCCGAGTCTACTCGTGCGAAGGGTGGGCCGAGCTCAATGAAGCCGCCTTTATTGCGATGGCAGAGAGGTTTGGTGGGGCGAGATTTGTCAACCTGATTGCCAGTCGCACGCCTCCCGGCGCCTCTGGTGGGTGCAATTGAGCTCGGCTCGCCGCGGGTCGACGCCTTTGCCTGAAGCCCGGTGCGGGAAGTCGGCCATTAATAGGATTGCGGAAGGCGAAAAGGACTCATGGGCTAGCCCTGAGTGACGCCCGTATTACCCCCCGGATCCAATCATGGCAAAACAATGGCAGCCTGTTCGATACTTATCGTAGATGACGAGCCCGGGATCCGGGAGCTGCTCGCAATCATGCTCGAGAGCTACGGGCACTCGGTGGTCACCGCCGAGGACGGGATCCAGGCGCCCAAGGTCATGGCGACCCGCCCGATCGACGTGGTGATCACGGACCTGCTGATGCCCGAGCGCGACGGGCTGGAGTTCATCACGGAGCTGCGCAAGAAGTATCCCAAGGTTAAGATCATCGCCATGTCCGGCGGGGGCCACATCGCGCGGGACTCCTACCTGAGGATAGCAAAGACCTTCGGAGCGCACTTCCTGCTGGAGAAGCCCTTCAACCAGGCTGACGTGATGGGCGCGGTCGACGCGGTGCTCGCGATGCCCTGAGGCACGATTGCCCGGCTGCTGCACGACCTCAGTTCAGGAACAGGACGCACACGGGCATCGACACCGGGACCGTCCCGGGGATCCGGGCCAGCCCTCCGCCCTCGCCGTCGACCTTGAAGGCGCAAAGCGTGCCGGACTCCTGGTTCGCGCAGACCAGCCAGGTGCCGTCGGGCGAGATTGAGAAGCTCCTCGGACCCTTGCCCCCGCAAGCCACGAACCCGGCGGGAGTGAGCAATCCGGATGGGTCTTCGACGGCGAACACCGCCAGTGTGTCGGAGCCGCGGCACGAGGCGTAGAGGAAGCGACCGTTGGGGTGCATCCTGATCTCCGCGGCGGCCGTGCTCCCCGCGTATCCCGGCGGGACCACGGTGACGGTCTGGAGGTGGCGGAGGACTCCGGTCTTTGGTTCGTAGGAGTACGCGGCGACCGTGCCGTCCAGCTCGTTGACGACATAGGCCCTACCCCCGTCGGCGCCGAGCGCGAGGTGGCGCGGGCCCGCCCCGGGGGCCGAGGAGACGAAGGGGGGGTGCCCCGGCACCAGCGCTGGTCCGCCCCGGTCAACCGCGTAGGTGTAGACCCGGTCCAGGCCGAGGTCGCAGATCAGGGCGAACCGGTTTTCCCTGTCGAAGTTGGCCGAGTGCACGTGGGACTTGGTCTGCAGGGTGGAGTGGGGACCCCGGCCCGTGTGGGAGACGATCCGCGGGGTGCCGAACGTCCCTTCCGGGCCTAGGGGGATGGCCGCGGCCTGGCCCAGGTGGTAGTTTGCCGCGAGGGCGATGCGGCCGGCCGCGTCCACGGCGACGTGGCAGGGTGTTGGGCTCGCATCCGGGGTCGACTGCTGGACGGGCGCCAGCCTCGGGGAGGAGGGGTCAACCCGAAACGAGGAAATCCACCCGGGCCCCGCGCAGACGGCGTAGAGGTGCCGGCGGTCGGGCGAAAGAGCGAGGAACGTCGGGTTCGGCGCCTCGGCCGAGAGCTCGGGCGCGCCCAGGGCGCCGGTCGCCCCGTCCAGGGTCAGCGAATAGATCCCTCGGCTCGTCCCCCTGGTGTAGGTGCCGACGAAGAGCCTGTGACTGCTTCCGGGATTTCCGCCCATTGGCAATGAAAGGCCGCGCAGGCCCGCAAAGACAAGCCGCTTGGCTGCGCGGCCCTAGGGGTGCCGGAGCCGGGTCACTTCCGCTTGGCCTTCAGCTCCTCGACGGCGGCCTGCGCCGCGGCGAGCCGCGCCACGGGCACGCGGTAGGGGCTGCAGGACACGTAGGAGAGCCCGATCCGGTGGCAGAATTTCACCGACTCGGGGTCGCCGCCGTGCTCGCCGCAGATGCCGAGCTTGATTCCCGGGCGCGTGCGCGAGCCCTTCTCGATCGCTATCTTCATCAGCTGGCCGACGCCGGTCTGGTCGATCGACGCGAAGGGGTTCTTCTTCATGATCTCGGCCTCCTGGTAGACTCCCAGGAACGAGCCGGAGTCGTCGCGCGACATGCCGAGGCAGGTCTGCGTGAGGTCGTTGGTGCCGAAGCTGAAGAACTCGGCCGTCTGGGCGATCTCGTCGGCCGTGAGCGCGCCGCGGGGGATCTCTATCATCGTGCCGACGGTGTAGGCTATCTTCGACTTCTTCTCCGCCTGCACCGCCCGTGCGACCTCGTGGACCACTTCGACCTGGAGATCGAGCTCCTTCTTGAAGCCCACGAGCGGGATCATGATCTCCGGCCTCGCCTTGAAGCCCTGCTTGGTCGCGTCGGCGGCGGCCTCGAACACGGCGCGCGCCTGCATCGCCGTGATCTCGGGATACTTGATCCCGAGGCGGCAGCCGCGGAAGCCGAGCATGGGGTTGAACTCGTGGAGCTCGTTGACACGCTGCGTGATCCTCTCGGCCGAGATACCCAGCTTCTTCGCGAGGTCGAGCTGCGACTCGCTCGAATTCGGGAGGAACTCGTGGAGCGGCGGGTCGAGGAAGCGTATGGTCGCGGGCAGACCGTTCAGGGCCTTGAAGATGCCGAAGAAGTCGGCGCGCTGGTAGGGCAGGAGCTTGGCCAGGGCCTTCTCCCGCTCGGCGAGGCTGTCCGCGAGGATCATCTCGCGCATGGAGTCGATCCGGTTGCCCTCGAAGAACATGTGCTCGGTGCGGGTGAGGCCGATGCCGACGGCGCCGAACGCCACGGCGTTCTGGGCCTGCTCCGGCGTGTCGGCGTTCGTGCGGACGGAGAGCCGGGTGGCCTTCGAGCACCACTTCATCAGCTGGCTGTAGTCCCTGAACTTCTCCGTGTCCCGGGCGGCCTTGTCGCCGTGGATGAGGCCCGCGATGATCTCGGACGGGGCCGTCTTTATCTGGCCCGCATAGACGGCGCCAAGCGTGCCGTCGATCGAGAGGAAGTCGCCCTCGTTGAACGTCTGGCCGCCCACGGTCACCGTCTTGGCGTCGTAGTTGACCTGCAGCGCCGCGGCCCCGCACACGCACACCTTGCCCATCTGGCGGGCCACGAGCGCCGCGTGCGAGGAGACGCCGCCGCGCGCCGTGAGGATGCCCTCGGCTGCGATCATTCCCCTCAAGTCCTCGGGCGATGTCTCGAGGCGCACAAGGAGGACCTTCTCGTTCTTTTCGGCCGCCGCGACCGCGCGGTCCGCGTTGAAGTAGATCCTGCCGGTGGCCGCCCCGGGCCCGGCGGGAAGCCCGCGGGCGATGACGGTCGCCTTCTTCACCTCGGCCAAGTCGAACACGGGCGCAAGCAGCTGCTCAAGCTGGTCGGCGGGATTGCGCAGGATGGCGGTCTGCCAGTCGATGAGCTTCTCCTTCACCATGTCGATTGAGAACTTGAGGGCCGCCATTGACGTGCGCTTCCCGTTGCGCGTCTGGAGCATGTAGAGCCTTCCGTCCTGGATCGTGAACTCGATGTCCTGCACGTCCTTGAAATGCTTCTCGAGGATGGCGCGGACCCTCAGGAGCTCCGCATAGGACCCGGGCATCTTCTCCTTCAGCCTGAGCACGGGCTCGGGCGTGCGGACGCCGGCCACGACGTCCTCGCCCTGGGCGTTGATGAGGAACTCACCGTAGAACTCGTTGGTGCCGTTCGCGGGGTTGCGGGTGAACGCGACGCCCGAGCCGGAGGTGTCGCCGGTGTTGCCGTAGACCATGGCCTGGACGTTCACGGCGGTGCCCCACTCGGCGGGGATGCCGTATTTGCGGCGATAGACGATGGCGCGGTCGTTCATCCAGGAGCCGAACACGGCGCCCGCGGCCCCGAGGAGCTGCTCCCAGGGGTCGTTGGGGAACACCTTGCCCGTGCGCTCGAGGACAAGCGCCTTGAAGCGCGAGACGAGCTCCCGCTGGTCCGCGGCGGTGAGCTTGGAGTCCTCGATCCCGGCGTGGTACTTCTCGTGCTTGAAGTTGTGGATCACGGTCTCGAACGGCTCGTGGTCCTCGCCCTCGCGCTTCTGGACGCCGAGGACGACGTCGCCGTACATCTGTATGAACCGGCGGTAGCAGTCCCATGCGAACCGCTCGTTCTTCGTTGCGGACGCGAGCGAAAGGACGGTCTGGTCGTTGAGGCCCAGGTTGAGGATCGTGTCCATCATGCCCGGCATCGAGTCGCGGGCGCCGGAGCGGACGGCGACAAGGAGCGGGAAGCCCGACGCGTCGCCGAACTTGTAGCCCATGATGTTCTCGATCTTGGCGACCCCTTCGGCCATCTGCGCGTGGAGCGCGGCCGGGTAGGTGCGCTTGTGGGCATAGTAGTAGGTGCACACCTCGGTCGTGACGGTGAAACCAGCCGGCACGGGAAGCCCGATCCGGCTCATTTCCGCGAGTCCGGCGCCCTTTCCGCCGAGAAGCGGCTTCATCGAGCCGTTGCCGTCGGCCTTTCCGGCGCCCCACGAGTACACGAACTTGGGGGCCTTTTTGGAGGCGGACTTCCCCTGGGAATTCCGCACATTTCTGAGCGCTTTTCTGGTTTTGGGTTTCGAGGCCATGGAAATGGGACTGGCGCCGGATTAGGTCGATGCACGGCGTGCGCAAAACGCAGATGCTACCGGTTTTGGCGGGGGCATGTCAACCGTCCACCCGGGCCGGAAAAAAAGGGTCGCATCCTCCCGCCGCGCATTCCAACACTGCGGGCCGTGCTGCCCAACGCCGACCATCGGATCAAGCTGCAGGTATTCGAGGGCCCGCTCGACCTGCTGCTTTTCCTGATCCGCAAGAACGAGATAGACATCTATGACATACCGATCGAGTCGGTGACGAAGCAGTATGTCGCTGTGCTCAGGTCCATGCAGCAGCTCGACCTTGAGGTGGCGGGGGAGTTCTTCGTCATGGCCGCGTCGCTCATGGAGATCAAGAGCCGGATGCTCCTGCCGAAGGGCCAGCACGCGGTCGACCCCGAGGGCGAAGGGGAGGACGGCATCGACCCGCGCTGGGAGCTCGTGCACCAGCTGCTGCAGTACAAGAAGTTCAAGGATGCGGCCGCGCACATCTCGGAGATGGCGCGCCTGCAGAGCGACCTGATGGAGCGCCTGGTGTCCTCCCGGGCGGTGGACCCCCTGGACCGGCCGCTCAAGGGGGTGAGCCGGATCGACCTCTGGAACACGTTCAACCTCGTGCTCAGGAGGCTCGCCGAGAAGCTGGTGGTAGGCGAGATCCACGACGAGACGGTCACCGTCACCGAGCAGATGGAATGGCTGCTCGGCCGGATGCGCGCCGAGAGGAGCTTTGTCTTCTCCAACCTTTTCGAGAGGGGCGTGTCGCTCCGGCGGCTTGTCGCGACCTTCCTCGCCGTCCTCGAGCTCACCCGCCTCCGGAAGATGCGCCTGCGCCAGGACGATGCGTTCACGGACATCCTCTGCGAGGCCGCCGAAGAAAACCCGCTTGAATCTCCCGTGGACGCGGCCACGTTGGGGTTGTGAGCAAGAAGAGACCCAAGCGAAGGCCTGGCGCGTTGCTCGGGCTGGGCCTCGACAACGACGACGGGCACAAGCGCATCACGACTGGGGAGCAGTTCGCGATCATGGGCGGGTCCGCCGAGACCCACGAGCGGATGACCGAGACCGTCGTGAAGACCTTCGAGGAGCTCAAGCAGCGGGGCAAGCAGCTTGACGAGGTGCGCCCGGTCGAGCTGGCGGACATCATCAAGAAATCGGCGCCCCGGTAGCGGCCTGGTTTGCATTTATCCCAAGAACGCGCCTAGTTATCGCCCGAAGCCTATGTCAGACAAGATCACTCACCTCACCGGCGACACGTTCAAGAACGCAGTCGCCACCTCGCCAACTCCCCTCCTCGTTGATTTCTGGGCGCCCTGGTGCGGGCCCTGCAAGGCCATTGCGCCCGTGCTCGACGAGCTGGCGGCCGAGCTCGAAGGGAAGATTTCAATCGCAAAGGTGAACATCGACGAGAACGAGGCGATAGCCGCCGAGTTTGGCATCCGTGCCATCCCCACCATGCTGCTCTTCAAGGGCGGCAAGGTGATTGAGCAGATCGTCGGGCTCCTGCCCAAGGCGGCGCTGAAGACAAAGCTTTCCGCCCAGATCTGAGCGGCGGTAGCCCGCTGGCGATCAGATCAGGATGCCGGCCGCCAGGAGCGCGGAGTAGACGGCGATGTAGCGGCCCGTGGCTCCAAGGAGGGACACGTAGTCCGAGGGCGTCGTCCCGGCCTTCAGGCGGCGGACATGCGACCATGCGAGCGGAGCCGTCAGGAGCGGCAGGAGGCACCAGGGCCCAAGACCCTCCGCCGCCAGCAGGGCGGGTATCGCAAGCGCGATGGCGAGAGATGCGGCAAACTGGACGCGGGCGAACCCGCGCCCAAAGCGGACGACGAGCGTCCTCTTTTGGGCAGTGCGGTCCGTCTCGAGGTCCCGGTAGTTGTTAACAAGGAGGATGTTGGCTCCCAAGAGCCCCACCGCGGAGCCGGCCAGCACCGCGGGCGCCGTGATCCTGCCCGCCTGAACGAAGTAGGTGAAGCTCACGGCAACCAGGCCGAAGAAGAGGAACACGAACAGATCCCCGAGCCCGTGGTAG
>DATNLY010000007.1:0-3564 GCA_035602635.1 Opitutaceae bacterium
CCGGTACAAGCTCAAGAAGCAGCAGGATTTCGAGCGGGTGCTCGAGGTCTTCAAAGCCCACAATATCCGCTATTTCTTCTACATCGGGGGCAACGACTCGCAGGACACGGCTGACAAGATCTCCAAGCTGGCCGGCGAGCAGGGCTACGAGCTGCGCGTCATCGGCGTCCCGAAGACGATCGACAACGACCTGACCGGCACGGACCACTGCCCGGGCTACGGAAGCGTGATCAAGTACCTCTCGATGACGGTGCGCGAGATCGCCTGCGACAACGAGGCCATGGGCCAGGGCGACCTCGTCTCGATCGTCGAGGTGATGGGCCGCAGCGCGGGCTGGATAGCCGCGGGCACCGCGCTCGCGAAGCGCCGCGACCACCCGCACGACGCCCCCCACCTCATCCTCCTTCCCGAGGTTCCGTTCAGCCAGGAGAAGGTCCTCGAGGACGTGAGGCGGGTCCTCAAGCGCGAGCGCTACTGCCTGATCGTCGTCGCCGAGGGGCTGGTCGACGCGGACGGCAACTACCTCGCGGCCGATTCCGCCACCGACGCCTTCGGCCACGCCAAGCTTGGCGGCGCCGGGGAGGCCCTCGCCGAGATCATCCAGGCCGGCATTCCCGCCGCCAAGGTCCGCGTCGCCCGCCCCGGGCTCATCCAGCGGGCCGCGGCGCACGCCGCGTCCAAGACGGACGTCGACGAGGCGTTCCTCGCAGGGCAGGCCGCCGTGAAGGCCGCCATCGCCGGCGAGACCGACAAGATGGTGACGCTCGTGCGCGGCGAGACCGAGCACTACACGGTCGAGACCGGGCTCGCCCCCCTGGGCGAGATCGCGAACGGCACGAAGAAGCTGCCGCGCGAGTGGATCAACGAGGACATGGTCAGCATGAATTTCCAGTTCCTGCGCTACGCGCAGCCACTGATACAGGGCGAGGTCACGGTGCCCTATGACACCGGCGTCCCGACCTACGCGCGGCTCGACAAGGTGCGGGTGGAGAAGACCCTCCCCGCCTACGAGACCTGACCGGGTCGGCGGCGGCGGGCCCGCGGGGATCCCAAATGTCCCAGACTCCCGGAGTAACGCGCCCCGGCCCGCAGCGGGCCGCGGCCGCGCTCGCGGCGTTCGGGCTCTGGCTCGGCCTCCTTTTCCTCGCGCTGCGCCTGCCCCCGGACGGGCGCGAGCATGGGAACCTGGGCCAGTTCCTGGGACGGCTGCATCCGCTGCTTGTCCACGGGCCGGTCGCTCTCCTGGCTCTCATCCCCTTCATGGAGCTCCTGGGCCTCCGGCCGAGGTGGTCCCACCTGCGCCCCGCCGCGGGCTGGATCCTGGCCGTGGCGGCCGTCGCCGCGTTCGTCGCCGCCTATGACGGATGGCTTCTCGCATGGAGCGGGGGATTCCGCGGCCGCGACGTCACGCGCCACATGTGGGGAGGCGTGTGGCTCGCGGGCGTGTGCGCCGCGGCGCTCTGGGCCAGGTGCCTCGGATCCCGGCTCGCCTATCCTGCCCTCCTTGCGGGCGCCTTCGGGCTCATGGTGTGGACGGGGCACGGCGGGGGCGCGATTTCGCACGGGGATGATTTCCTGACGGAGAAGATGCCCGCGCGACTGCGGCTGTGGCTCGGGCTGGCCGCACAGGCGCAAAAGCCCGCGCAGGCCGCGGCCTCCCCCGCGCCCGCAGCCCCGGTCGCACTGCGCGCCGGCCCCGGGAGCGCGGATCCGGCCAATCCGGCGTACTACAGGCTCCATGTCGCGCCCCTCTTCGCGCGCAGCTGCATTTCCTGCCACAGGCCGGAGAAGCACAAGGGCGGGCTCAGGATGGACTCGTACCAGCAGCTGATGCTTGGCGGCGAGGACGGGCCCGTGGTTGCCCCTGGAAACCCCAAGTCGAGCGACATCCTCCGGCGCCTGCGGCTTCCTGCCGGCGACGACGACTCGATGCCGAGCGACGGCGACAAGCCCCTGACCCCCGAGGAGATCCAGATGATCGAGCGCTGGATAGCGGCCGGCGCGAAAAGCGGCTGAGCGCTTGCGGCGCGGACGCGGCGGACCACACTTGTGCGGCCATCCCCGATGAAGCGCACCCCTGCATCCGTCTCCATTGCGGCCCTCGCGCTCTGCCTGGCGGCTCCCGCGGCGATCCGCGCCCAGGTGGCCGCGTCGCTCGTCTCAGCGGATGCCTCGGTCCAGCCTGGCAGGCCGTTCACGGTTGCGCTCCGGCTGGTCCATGATCCGCACTGGCACACCTATTGGGTGAACCCCGGCACGGGCCTGCCGACGACGCTCAAATGGAAGCTTCCTCCCGGATGGAAGGCCGGTGACATTGAGTGGCCCGCGCCGAAGCTGATCCAGGACAGCCGCGGCAACATCGTCGGCAACGGCTACGAGGGCGACGTCCTGCTTCCTGTAACCCTCACGCCGCCCAAGGACCTGGCGCCGGGAACGACGGTGGAGCTCCCCTTGGAAGCCGATTGGCTGATGTGCCAGGACGTCTGCGTCCCCGGAAGCAGGAAGCTGTCCCTCCCGGTTTCGGTCGAAGCCGGCGAGCCGCAGCCCGATCCGGCATGGGGAGCAAGGATCCGCGCGGTTCTGGCGCAACTGCCCGCGGCTGATCCCGAATGGTCCGTCTCGG
This sequence comes from Opitutaceae bacterium, assembly GCA_035602635.1. GTDB lineage: Bacteria > Verrucomicrobiota > Verrucomicrobiia > Opitutales > Opitutaceae > Palsa-1447. Next base: position 2,624 of record DATNLY010000007.1, read on the forward strand.
CAACACGCGCCGCCGCAGCCGTCACGCTTGTCGTCCGGGCCGGCCCCGGGACGGGTGGCACCGTTCGCCCGCCCGGAGGCCTCCACTTCTTCTCCGAGGACGGGACTGTGGCCTACGACCAGCCCCAGCAGGCCCGGTCCGACGGCAGCGGCGGGTTCGTCCTGACGCTGCCGGTTGACCCCAACGGGCCCAAGGACCCGACCCGCCTGGTCGGCGTCCTGACGTCGACGGAGGGCTGGCGCCCGGACGGCTCGCTTTCGGGGCTGAGCGTCGACGCCGCGTTCGGGGCGGCCCCCTCCCCCGCCGCAGCCAGCTCGGGAGGATTCCTGGGGACCCTCGTCCTTGCCTTTGCAGGCGGCCTGATCCTCAACCTGATGCCGTGCGTGTTTCCCGTGCTCGGCATAAAGATCCTCGGATTCGTGAACCAGGCCGGGGCGGACCGAAGGAAGGTGACGCTCCACGGGATCGTCTTCACCGCAGGCGTCCTCATATCGTTCTGGGTGCTCGCCGGGATGCTCGCGGTCCTGCGCGCAGGGGGAAGCCAGCTCGGCTGGGGTTTCCAGCTGCAGTCGCCGGCGTTTGTGTTCGGTCTCGCGGCGGCGATGCTCGTCTTCGCGCTCAGCATGAGCGGCGTGTTTGAATTCGGTCTGACCGCGACGGGGATCGGGTCGCAACTCCAGTCCAAGTCGGGCTTCACCGGATCGTTCCTGACCGGCGTCCTAGCCACGGTCGCCGCGACGCCCTGCGCGGCCCCGTTCCTGGCGCCGGCCCTGGGCGCGGCGCTCGCTCTCCCCATGGCGGAGTCGTTCGCGATCTTCACGGTGATCGGCGTCGGGCTGTCGACCCCCTACCTTCTCCTGTCGGCGTTCCCCTCGGCCGTCAGGATCCTCCCGCGCCCCGGGGCCTGGATGGAAACCTTCAAGCAGGCGATGGCGTTCCCC
>DATNLY010000039.1:0-7313 GCA_035602635.1 Opitutaceae bacterium
CGCCCGCCGGCCCTTCACCCACCTGGAGGCGTTTGCCCGCACCGTGGCGGGCCTTGCGCCCTGGCTCGAGGCCTTTGGGGGCCCCGGCGCCGAGGCGGCCCCGACGTCGGAGCTCGTGCGCCGCGGGCTTGAGCGCGCGACCCATCCCCAGGCCGCCGACTTCATGAATTTCCGGGAGGGGGGCCAGGCGCTGGTGGACACGGCATTCCTGTCCTACGGGCTCCTGCTCGCCCCGACCGCCCTTTGGCAGCCGCTGCCCGGCGACGTCAAGGCCCGCGTCGCCGACGCGCTCCGGTGCACCCGGGCCCTCACCCCGGGCAACAACAACTGGCTCCTGTTCCCCGCGATGGTCGAGGCCTGCCTCGCGCGCTTCGGGTATCCGTGGCTTCCGGAGCCCATAGACCGGGCCGTGCGCTCGCTCGAATCCTGGTACAAAGGCGACGGCATCTACGGGGACGGCCCGGAATTCCACTGGGATCACTACAACAGCTATGTGATCCAGCCGTTCCTGACGACAATCCTGGAGACGATGCGGCCCATCGACCCGCGCTGGCAGCAATTTGGGGCCCGCGTGGAGGAGCGCGCCCTGCGCTACGCCTCGGTGCAGGAGAGGATGATCGCTCCGGACGGCTCATTCCCCCCGATCGGCCGCTCGCTCGCCTATCGCTGCGGGGCGTTCCACCACCTCGCCCACCAGGCGTGGCGCGGCCGCCTGCCGGCGGGCCTGGGCGCAGGGCAGGTCCGGTGCGCGCTGACCGCGGTTATCCGCCGCACGCTCGACGCGGAGGGCACCTTTGACGGCGACGGTTGGCTGAGGGTCGGCCTGTGCGGCGCCCAGCCCGCGCTTGCGGAGCCGTACATCAGCACGGGCAGCCTCTATCTGTGCCTGCTCGCGTTTCACCCGCTCGGCCTCCCCCGCGAGCATGCCTTTTGGAGTGCTCCGGCGGCGGAATGGACCCAGCGGCAGGCCTGGTCGGGGCGGGACCTGCCCGCCGACCATGCGCTGCCGGAAGCCTGACGGGCCGGCCAATTTTCGAGGACACGTGTCTTTTTTAATATCGACATATTCTCTGCAGCCTGAACAGATTAGCCCATACCCCGCTCGGTACCCCCGCCGCCGCCCGCCCCTGACACGCGAGCCGCGGTATTCAGTTACCACAACCATGAACACCAAAATTGCTACTGCATTACTGTCCGCGGCCGCGATGGCCCTGCTGCTGACCCCGCACCGCGCGGGCGCCCAGGCGCAGCCGCCCGTCAGCGCCGATTCGGCCGCCGCCGGTGAAACGGCCGTCCAGCTGCCCGCGTTCGAAATCGCGTCGGAAAAGGACACCGACTATGTCGGCACCTCATCCCTGAGCTCGACCCGCATCGCGGTCGACAACTCCGAGCTGTCGCAATCGGTGAAGGTCCTGAACCACTCGTTCATCCAGGCCCTGAACCCGAACATGATGAGCGACGTGCTCGACTACGTGGGCGGCGGCCAGAACGGCGCGCTCAACTGGACCCCCGGGCGCATGAACATCCGGGGTTTCACCGGTGATGCCGACTATGTTGACGGCTTCTCGCCCACGGAGGGCTCGACCGTCGACAACATCCTCTTCGACCGCTTCGAGATCATCAAGGGGCCCTCGACCATCTTCCTCGCGGCCGACGGCAGCCCGGGCGGCATCGTGAACAAGATCACGAAGAGCCCGCTCTCGACGCCCGAGACGACGCTCAGCGTCCAGACGGGGCTCTTCGAGGGCAACCACGTCGGCCTGGATTCCACGGGCCCGGTCATGAAGAACGGCAAGCTCCTATTCCGGGTGGTCCTCGGCGAGACCTACTACGACGGCTACTACCACAACACGTACATGCACCGCATGACGCTGATGCCGGCCCTGACCTACAGGTTCTCGGCGAACACCACGCTCGAGCTGAAGGCGGAACTCGTCCAGACAAACTGGCCCTCCTACAACGGACTCCCCGTCGATCCCCGGACGCTCAAGATGATCAACGTGAACTACGAGTCGAACCAGGACGAGAACTCCCCCTACAACTGGCGCCATGACGACGTCCGGCGCATGTGGGGTTCCTTCAACACCCGCTTCAACGACTACCTGGCGCTCAGCATCCGCGGCATGAACGCCTTCGACCGCGCGGACCGCTTCGAGTCGATCACCGCCCCCTGGAACGAGGGCTCCCGCGTCTGGGCGTCCGCAGCGGTGGCGCCGGCGACCTACACGGGCGGGCCCATTCCCCGGTCAACGACCAACGATGATGCCCACACCACGTACCGCGACCTGCAGGCGGACCTGAACTTCAACTACAGCGGAAAGGGATTCTCCGAGCTGTTCCTGCTCGGTGGAGAGGAGCGCGACCAGCCCGGCCGAACGGTGACCTACAGCGGCCACGACACCTCGTCGCCCTGGTATCCCTACGCCCAGAACACGATCCCGATCATCACGACCAGCACCGTTCCCAGCGCCTACACGGAGACCCAGTCGCTGTTCCAGCGCATGTACGCCCTGGAGACCCTCAAGGTGTGGGGCGACAGGATCATCATGACGTACGGCGCCGAGAGGGCCAAGGTCTACGGCTCGAACTTCAACTACCTGGCCAACTCGACCTTCGTGCCGTTCACGCTGTACAAGAACCTGATCCAGTACGGCCTCGTCATCAAGGTGCTGCCGGGCGTCAGCCTGTTCACGGGCTACAACCAGAACTTCGCCGCGAACGGCGTCGGCACCTTCAACGGCGTGCCCAACGTGCCGCTGCCGGCGAAGGTCGGCTTCCAGCACGAGGTCGGCGTCAAGACCGAATTCCTCAACCACAGGCTCACGGCCAACGTCTCGTACTTCGACATCAGCCAGAAGAACAACACCGTGCCGTCGTTCCCGCTGGACCCGGCCAACCCGTTCATCGTGATCCCCGGCGTCATCTCGCGCGGATTCGACGGGGACTTCTCGCTCAAGGCCACCCATGACCTGTACCTGATCGCCTCCTTCGCCAACTACAGCGCCAAGTCGATCCTCGGGCCCGCGGTGAACGGCGTCTTCGTGCAGCCTGGCACAGGCACCGTCGCGCATGGTTCCATCCCGGTCGACAACACGGCCGAGCAGACGGAGAGCCTGTACGCCCTGTACAACTTCCCCTCGATGGGAATGTACAAGGGCCTGTCCATCGGCATAGGGGAGAACTTCCAGAGCAAGCGCGCCGTGACCGACGGCCCGGACCAGGTGTTCTGGGGCTACGTCCCGGCCCGCACGCTCGTCGACAGCTCCATCAACTACCAGTACAGCAGGCAGATCAAGTACACCGTCACGATCGACAACCTCCTCGACAAGAAGTACATCTACTCTGTCCGAAGCGAGAACGTTCAGGTCCCCGGAACGCCGTTCAACATCAAGGTAGGGATCTCCTACACATTCTGACCGGCGCCATCCGGCGCTCACTCAAAAGGGCGGGTCCCCCGGGACCCGCCCTTTTTCCTGCCCGCCGCGGAGACACACCGGCCCGTCACTTGGGCGCGTAGCCGTTGTCCCGAAGGCCGGCATAGAAGCCCGCCAGGACCGAGAATGCCTCCTTCCGCACGCCGTTCTCGCCGATGAGCCCCTTCCGGTTCCAGCCGTCCTCGACGCCTGGGAGCGTGCGCTTCGGTGAGCGAAAGTCGCAGAGGACCCAGGGCGTCATGCCGCGCAGCTCCGGAATCCCCCTCAGCATCACGAGGGTCTTGCGGTAGAGCTCGGCCTGATACTCCTCGGAGAAGCGCGTCATGCTGTCCGCGTGGAAACCCTGGACGGCGTCCGCCCCGAACTCCGAGATGACGATGGGCTTCCTGTACGCGATGCTCCACTTGGTCAGGGGGATCGATTCATGCGTCCCGTCGTACCAGCCGATGTACTCGTTGAAGCTGAGCAGGTCGGTGTACGCCCCCAGCGGGTCGTCCACGATCCGCAGGTGCGGGTCGCCCGGGTCCTTTCGCACCTCCATGGCCGACGCCACAAGCCGGGTTCCGTCCTGGGCCCGGGCGTCCTCGATCAACTGGCGCAGGAAACGCGTCCGCGACTCGCCCACGGGGGTCTCGTTGGCGACCGACCAGACGATGACGCTCGCCCGGTTGTGGTCGCGCACAATGAGATCGCTCAGCTGTGCCCGCGCGTTGAGCAGGGTGTCGGGGTTCTCCCATGATATGGTCCAGTAGACCGGGACCTCCTCCCAGAGCAGGATGCCCAGCTCATCGGCCACCTCGGCCATGTGCTCGTTGTGCGGGTAGTGGGCGAGCCGGGCGAAGTTCCCGTTCAATTGCTTGACCCATCCCAGGAGCAGCTCGGCGTCCTCCCGCGAATACGCCCGCCCCCCGCGGGTGGGGACCTCCTCATGGAGGCTGACTCCGCGCAGGAAGATGGGCTGGCCGTTCAGGAGGATGTCGGTGCCGCGCACTTCGATGGTCCGGAACCCGACCTTCTCCGCAGCGCGGTCGGATTCGCAGGCGATGTCGACCTCATAGCACTTGGGTTGGTCGGGCGACCACCGCATCATGTCCCCCGGCGCCCTGAGCAGCAGGGTCGCGCGGCCGGACTCGTCGGTCCGGGCGGAGGCCGAGAGGTGCAGCTCCGGGATTGCGACCGAGACCACCTGGCTCAATTGCGGACCGTCCAGCTCGGCCTCAACCTCGATCTGGGACGGGTCGCCCGGCTTCAGGCGCGCGGTGTACCGCGACAGCACCGTGGCCGGCGTGGTGAAGAGATACACGTCCCGGGTGAGCCCCCCGTAGTTCAGCCAGTCTATGTTGACCGTGGGGACGCCCTCGATTCTCCGGCGGTTGTTGACCCAGATGACGAGCGAGTTGCCCTCGGGCTTCAACGCCCCGGTAACCTCGACGTCGTAGGGCGTGAAGCCGCCCGTGTGCCGGCCCAGCATGCGGGCGTTGAGATAGACCTCCGACTCGTAGTTCGCCGCGCCCACGTGAAGGAACACCCGTTCCCCGGCCTTCGGCGCGAAGTCGAACCTCCGGCGGTACCAGACGGCCCCCTCGTAGAGCTCCAGTCTCGGGTCCTGGCTGTTCCAGTCCTTCGGTACCGTCAGCGTGGGGCTCTTGTCGAAGCTGTACTCCACCAGCTCCGACTTGTCCGCAGGAGCATGGTCGTTGAAAAAGCCGCCGGTCGGGTCGGCCGCCGCGTTGTACGGCTGGTACCGGTGGTTGTAGTAGCCCGTGTCGTAGGGGTCGACGATCACGTTCCATTTCCCGCCGAGGTCGAGCGCCATCCGCGCCCTCGGGTCCTGAACCTCCTGCTTCGCCTGCAGCGGCGCCGTTCCGGGGCCAAGTGACATCAATCCGAGGAGACAAAGGCGCGTGATGATGGGAGCCGTCAATGGGGCCGTATTTTGGGGCATTTGTGGGTTGGGGTTGGATGGGGTGCGGTCACCATCGGGCTATCGTTCCAAACGCTGTAAACCTGCGTAAAGCCGGCGGGCGGAATGTTCGATCTCGCAAATCTGCCGCCCCCGTGGCGTAAACTCCCCCCTGCACCCCGGGACTCTCCGCCGTCATTATTCTCGCTAACATTGCTAACCCTCCTTGTGCCATCTCCATGCAGCGGATGCAACTTCCATAGGAGAAGTCCGTGACAACCGTCCTCGAGCATCCCCTGGCCGCCCACATCGTCACGCACCTGCGCGACAAGACGACGAAGCCGGCGACCTTCCGCACCCTCGCCTACCAGATCACGCTCATGCTCGCGATCGAGGCCACGAGGGACCTGGCGACCGAGCCGAAGACGGTCGAGTCACCGCTCGAGGAGGCCGCCGGCCGGGTGCTTGACCACCAGCCGATCGTGGTGGTTGCGATCCTGCGCGCCGGGGTCTCGATGGTGCAGCCGTTCCTGGACCTCTTCCCTGACGTGAGCGTGGGGTACGTCGGCCTCGAGCGGGACCACGTGACCGCGGCGGCCCGCATCTACTACTGCAAGCTGCCGCCCCTCGAGGGCCGGCGCGTCTTTGTCGTCGACCCGATGCTCGCCACGGGCGGATCGGCCTCCCTGGCGATCGACGTCGTGAAGAAGGCCGGCGCGGCCTCGCCCCGGCTCGTCTCCATCATCGCGGCCCCCGAGGGCGTCGCGCTGGTCTCAAGGCTGCACCCGGACGCGTCGATCCATGTCGGCGTGATCGACCGCGCCCTGAACGCGCGCAAGTACATCCTGCCCGGCCTCGGCGACTTCGGCGACCGGCTCTACGCCACGTAGCGGGCCCGCCGGGCTCACTTCGCCCCCCAGTCCAGCACAAGGCGCGTGAAGTAGATGGTGTCCAGCTTGTCGGTCCCGCCAACCGGCTTGCTGTTGTAGTTGTTCGCCATGCCCATGCTCAGCTTCCAGAACGGGCTGACAAGGGGGATGTCGTACTTGATCTCGTGGGTGAGGATGAAGTTGCCCAGGTCCTGGAACGCGGGGTCGAACGAGATCCTGTCCGTCAGCGACGACGTGCTGAATTTTCGCGAATACTCCAACCCGACGTCGGCACCGACCGAGCTCAGGGCCGGGGAATACGACGTGGTGTAGCGGTCATAGCGGTAGGAGAGCCCCAGCCGGGCCGTCAGCGTCTCGTTGTCATCCTTGATGAAGTCGTGGCCAAGGCCGCCGGCTGCGACGTCGTAGAACGCGATGTCGTTCAGCCGGTCAAATCCGGCCTCGTCCTTCACGTACCACGATTCGAGCGCAGAGAAGTTGTCCCCGTAGTCCGCTCCCGCCTTGAACTGCTCGGTCGAGACCTTGCTGTCAGCCTCCTGGCGGTTGTAGGCGGTGTAGAGTTGGAGCACGTCGGCCGGACCGGTGAGCGTCGCGCGGAACCCGTACGTCGTGCCAAGCTGGTTGTGCGTGCCGCTTTGGCCGTTTATGTCGACCCCGGCCTCGTAGCTCCACTTGCGGCGCGCGGCGACGACGTCGGGATCCTCCTCGCCGGCGGCCCACGAGGCGGCAATCGCGCCGACCGGCGTGTCCCGGGATCCCGAGGGGCCCGCAATCCTGACGCCGCTGCCCGGGGCGGCTGACACGATGCCAATGACGCGGGTGCCGTCATCGGTTCTCACGGCGACCGGGAGGTCGGTCGTTATCGAGGTCACGAGGCCCTGCTTCACGCTGATGTCGCCCGCGTAGTCCGTGGAGAGGGTGATGATTCCCCCGTGGATCAGCTTGATTTTCCCGACGATCCGCGCGCCGTTCGAGGTCTCCACGACGTCAGCGGAAAGGCGGAGCGCGCAGAAAGCGGCCAGGCAAATGCTTGTGCGGAGGAGGGCGGTGGCTGTGTTCATCGGATGGTCTGAGGGTTGGCGTGGT
>DATNLY010000041.1:0-3838 GCA_035602635.1 Opitutaceae bacterium
TGAACGCCCGGAATTGGCCCTCCGCGTCGTGCTGATTCTGATACAACCGCGCCAGGGTGCCCAGTGCCTGGTACGCCAGGTCCGTCCGCTCGGCCGCGGCCCAAAGGAGATCGGCCGCCTCCCTGGGGTATCCCCATGCGACCAGGGAGTCTCCCGCAAAGAGCGCGTGGGCAGGGTACAGGCGCCCGTCGGCGTACAGGCTGCGCCACAGCGAGTCCGCCTTGGGCCCGTCGCCCAGTTGGCGGGCGGCCAGCATCCCGTAGGCCCACTCGAGGAATCCGACATCCCGGCCCCAGTCTCCCTGGCCAACCCAGTCCTGCAGGTCCGCCCAGCGCTGCGTGGTCCTCAGCGCCTCGGCGATGCCCGGTGCGATGGGCGGCTTGCGTGAGGCGGCGGGATCAAGCGACTGGCCCCAGCGGACGGCCTCCGCTCCCTGGCCTATCTGCGTGAGCCAGCCCAGGAGCTGGGCGGCCTGGGTCGGGCTCGAGCGGCTCTTCTCCTCCAGAGGGGAGAGCATGGCCTGATAGCGCGCCGGGTCCGAGTCCGCCAGCGCCTGGAGACAGGCCGGAACGTCGCCCAGGGTGAAGCGCGGGTTCATCCTCAGTTCCTCAGCCCACCGTGCGGACGCCGCCCGATCGCGATGGGCCACCGCGTCCGCGAGGAGTCCCCGCACCGCTGCGACTCCCCGGACCGGATCGGGGGCCCACTTGGCCAGCAGGGTCTTCCCAAGGGCCCGATCGCCGTCCGAGCCCGTCTGCAGGCAGGCGATCCCGAGAGGTATTTCGTCGACCGCGAGCGACTTGGCGCCGGCCTTGGCGTCCGCCTGGAGCGCAGCCTGGAACCGATCGCGCGCGTCCGCGAACCGACGGTCGCGACGGGCGATTTCGCCTGCGAGCCGCTGTGCCCGGGGCGACTCCCGCGCAGCCGGATCCAGGTAGGTGTCGGCTTCCTGGGCCTGCGCGGCGTCATCCGAGAGAATCGAGGCCTCGCCCCAGGCGAGAACGTCGTCGGCCTGGTAGCGGCTGACGACCGCGGCCCGCTTTGCATAGTCGACGGAGGCAACCTTGTTCCCCTCCCTCCATGCCAGCTCCGACGCGAGCCGCCACGAAACCGGCATCCCGGGCTCGGATGCGAGCGCGTCCTGGATGGCGACCGCGGCCCGGTCGAGCCGGTCCGCGTCAAGCCATTGGCGGGCGATGCGGATCGAGTTGGTCCGGGCCCAGTGTTGGTACCCCCACGCGCCCAGGCCGACTGCGATGACGAAGGCGGGCACTCCGATGAACACCGTCCACTTCAACGCCGGCCGCGCGTCCAGGACATCGAGAAGGGCCCACAGGCGCTCGCGGGTGTCGAACGCCGCGAGCCGCCTCAGCGAGCGCGCGGCCCAGCCTGGGGGCGGGGGTGGCGGATCAGGAGGTTCGGAGGGAGCCGGCATGGCGCATCAAAGACCCAGGGGCTTGAGATTCGATATGAACTGCCTGAGCGCCGGCTGGGAGGCAATCTCCTCCCAGGGCCGGTCGCTTGAGACGCGGACAAACAGCTGGTCCTCGGCCCGGCCGAACCCGTAGCGCCACGTGGTTCCAATGAGCCGGGCCGCCGAATACGGGTCGACAAAGTTGAGCGGCCTGCCGCCGTACAGGTGCCAGAACCAGACATTGGTCCTGAACCTGCCATGCGCGAAGAGCCGGCACTCCGCCGTGGCCAGCGTCCGGCCCCCGATCGCGAGCACGGCGTGCTCAATCGGCACGGGTTCCGACTCCCACCCCGTGCCGGGCCAGCACGCGTCGGGTGTGTGCGCGTCGACCATGCTGACGGATGCCTGCCCAGGCCGCCAATACGCAAGGTAGAGCGTCAGATGGGCGCTGTCCGGCGAGGACCCGGCGGAGTACACCCGCTCAACCAGGGCGTGGGTGTGCAGGACGCCGCTGAATTGGTCCATGTCAGGCGTCGTCTGCGCGGTCCAGCCGGGCGGCGGGTCGGGGAGAAGGGCAGCCAAATCCGGCGCCCGGCCCGGGCCCGCGTCAACTGGGCGGCTTGACGCCACAACAAATCCGGCCGCCCCCGCGGCCACGAGCAGGGTGGCGGCGACCATCGCCTGCAACGGCGAGTGGCCCGAAATGCCAGGCGCCGTCTCGGCGGGACATGCCGCCTGGGGGGGCTCGCGTCGATGGAGCCAGAGGGCGAGGGCCGTCACGAGGAGCGTGGTTCCCGCGAGAATGGAGGCCCCCGTGAGGTCATGCCAGCGGCCCTCGATGGAGACCCCCGCGTTGGCGAGAAGCGTGAGCAGGAGGGAGCGCAGGAAGTTCATTGCGAGCCCGATCACCGGCGAAAGCACGATGACGAGCGCCCGGTGCCAAGGGCGGCGCACAAGCAGGGCCGACAGGAACAGGCCCGCGACCGTGCACGAGATGAGGCTGCGCACGCCGCTGCAGGCCTCGCTGACCCCGACGCTTGTCCGTGCGAGCTCAATCACGTTGCCGTCCTGGAAGGCCGCAATCCCGACGGCGTTCAGGACGCTCACGACCCCGTCGGTGACCCGGCCCTGCAGGGAAAGCGCGAGCCGGGCGTACGAGCCCGGCGGCGGCGGGCCCGCGAAGAGCCACAGGAACACGGCGACAGCCGCCGCCCAGTTGAGCGGGATGAACCGCACGCGCCTGTCGGCAAAGGCAAGCCATGAGGCGGCAAGGGCGAGGACCAGGGCCGCGGCGAGCATGAATTCCGCCAGCGAGTGCGACCAGCCCATGGCGGCGGCGTAGATTACCGCCAGGGCCACGCTCGCCATGCTGGCGAGGGAGAGGAACGCGCAGGCCACGGGAGGCCAGGCTCCGGGCCGCAGGAATCGCGCGCCGGGGTCCCGCCTGCTCTCCACGGCGAGGATGCCCGAAAGGAACGGGAGGAAGAGCCCGTGGGTCAGGTTGTCGTCATGCAGCCACTGGGGCCAGAGCAGGGCGGCGAAGGCCGCGGCGGCGGCGCAGAGCCCAAGGGCGTTGATCCTGGCAAGCCACGGCAGCGCGCGAAAGGCGGTGCACCGCGATGCTGGGGTACTCATGGGCAGCCCCTCTTTTCTCAGAGCGGGCGGCCCGAGGCAAGGCGGCGCTGGCCGGCGACCGGCCCCTCTCAGGCTCCGACGGGCTGAAGCAGGGCCTGGCGCCGGCGAAGGACCACGAGCCCGTAGCAGCCGATCACGCCGAGCAGCGGCAGCCAGGTGGCGACCTCGGGAACCGGTTGGCCGTTGATAAGGGCCGAACCCGTCTGGTAGACCAGAAGGCCGCTCGCGTTGAGCGCGTTGCTTCCGCTGGCCCCGGTGACGCTGTTGGTGTTATCCACGACGACCACGAGGTAATTGGTGCCGATCTTGAAGACCGAGTTATTCGCTCCCCCCGAGCCGTAGTTCTGGAGCGCGAACTGGGTCGTGTTGCTCCACGCATTGGTTTGGCTTGCCGCTGCGGTGCCGACAGGGATTGAGGTGCCGTTTCCGGCCGGGTTGACGTAGACCGAATACTGGTCGTCCGCCGCCATGGTCATCGTGATCTGGATCTGGCTGAGGGCGCCGTTCACGATGGTGCCGGCGGGACCCGTGCCGGTGATCGTGAAGGCCAGGGTGTAGATGTAGATTCCCTCGTTGGCGCCCGTGTTGCCGTTGCCCGGGAGGAAGTCGCCGCCGGTGTTCTTTGACGCGCCGGTTGCATCGACTGCGGCGCCGGGGGCCGTGATCCACTGGGCGCTGCTCGTGTTCTGCGTGTAGCCGGACCCGGAGATAGAGGCCGGGCTGATCACGTAGCCCGCGCCCTCGTAGGCGACATTCTTCGAGGTGCCCCCGTTGGTCGAGGCGTAGGAG
>DATNLY010000292.1:0-7079 GCA_035602635.1 Opitutaceae bacterium
GACGCCAGGTAGTTGGCGAGGACGAGGCCCACGACGAGGAGGGCGATGGCCACGGTCTTGTTTGCGGTGGACATGGCGGCGTTCAGCGCTCGAGGGCGACCACGTTCAGGAAGAGCGTGAAGCCCATGAGCGAGAGGAAGAACACGACGTCCTTCGGGTCCACGATCCCCCTGGCCATGGGGCTGAAGTGGGTGATGAAGCTGAAGTTGGAGATCGTGTCGGCCACGCCGACCGGCAGGAAGCCCTGCAGGAAGCCCGTGAACCCGCTGTAGCCCAGGAACACGAGGACGGCGCAGACGAGCAGCGAGGCGACGAAGCTGATCACCTGGTTCCTGGTGAGCGCCGAGGTGAGCGAGCACACGCCGAGGAACCCGCCGGCCATGAGGATCGCCCCCAGGTAGCTCGTGGCGACGACGCCCCAGTCGGGGCTTCCCAGGTAGCCGATCGTCACCGCCATCGGGAAGCTGAGGACGACCGCCAGGGCGAGGAACGCCCATCCCGCGAGGAACTTGCCGACCACCGCCTCGAGGGTCGTCACCGGCAGCGTGAAGAGGAGCTCCGCCGTGCCCGACCTCTTCTCCTCGGACCACATCCTCATCCCCACCGACGGCACGATGAAGAGGAAGAGCCACGGGTAGAACGCGAAGTAGGACTCCAGGCTCGCCACCCCGGACCTGAAGAAGCCGCCGAAGCGCGAGAAGGCGAGGGCCACCGAGATGAACAGGAACGAGACCAGGAACACGTAGGCGACCGGCGTGCGGAAGTAGCCGACGAATTCCCGCTTGAAGATGGGCGCCACCTGTTTCACGCGTCGCTGTGGGTCAGGCTGCGGAAGATCTCGTCCATGCGGGCGCCGGCCTTGCGCGCGAGGAGCTGGCGGGGCGTCTCGTCGGCCACGATCCTGCCGCGCGAGATGATGATGACCCGCGTGCAGATCGCCTCGACCTCCTCCAGGATGTGGGTCGAGAGGACGACGGCCTTCTCGACCGCCATGTTCCTGATCAGGAGGCGCACCTCGTTCTTCTGGTTGGGGTCCAGGCCGTCGGTCGGCTCGTCCAGGATGAGGACCGGCGGGTCGTGCAGGAGCGCCTGGGCGAAGCCGACGCGCTGCTTGAAACCCTTCGACAGGGTCTCGATCGTCTGGCTTCGCACGGAGGCGAGGTGGGTGAGGGAGATCGCGCGCTCGACGTGCGCCTGGCGCGCGGCGCGCGAGCGGAACCCGCGGACCTCCGCGATGAACCCCAGGAACTCGGCGACCGTCATCTCCGGGTAGGCGGGGGCGTTCTCCGGCAGGTATCCCATCCTGCGCTTCGCGGCGACCGGATCGCTGGCGACATCGATTCCCTCCACCCGGGCGGTGCCCTCGTCCGGCCTCAGGAAACCGGTTATCATCTTCATGGTCGTGGACTTGCCCGCGCCGTTGGGCCCCAGGAACCCGAGGATCTCCCCGCGCTTGACCGAGAAACTCACGCCGTCGACCGCGCGCTTCGTGCCATACGCCTTAACAAGGCCTTTGACGTCTATCATGGGTTGTCGGGATTGGGGAACGGGCGGCGTGAGGCCCGTTAGAAACGGACATAAGACCGCGAGTTCCCCGGCCCTTTCAAGATGAAACTGCTTCGGCGGCCGGGGAATCCCCGCGCTCGCGCTCCGTCTTGAGCCGGAGCTGCCCGCACGCCGCCGCGATGTCGTGGCCCTTCTCGCGCCGCAGGGTGACCGACACCCCGGCGCGCGCCTGGATCTCGGCGAACGCGAGCTGGCGGGCGGCGGACGGGCGCTTCCAGGGAAGGCCCCCGACCGCGTTGTACGGGATCAGGTTCACGTGGGCGTGCAGGTCGAGCGCGATGTCGCGCAGCCTGCGCGCCTGGTCGGGCGAGTCGTTCACGTCCTCGATCAGGATGAACTCGAGCGTCACCATCCGGCCGTGCTTCTCGGAGAAGGTCCGCACGGCCGGCAGGAGCTTCGCGAGCGGGTAGGCCTTGTTCACGGGCATGATCCTCGAGCGCACCTCGTCGGTGGCCCCGTGGAGCGAGACCGCCAGCCGGAAGCCCAGCGGCTCCTCGGCGAGCCGGAGGATCTTGGGGACGAGCCCGGAGGTCGAGACGGTGATACGGCGCGCGCCGAAACCGAGCCCCCACGGCGCGTTCACGATCGTGAGCGCCCGGATGAGCGCGTCGTAGTTGGCGAGCGGCTCGCCCATGCCCATGACGACGATGTTGTCGAACGACGCGAGCTCGGAGCGCGCGCGCGGCGTGCGCGCGTCCTCCGCGTAGCACACCTGGAGGAGCTGGGCCACGATCTCGCCGGCGCTCATGTCGCGCCTGAGCCCCTCCAGGCCGCTCGCGCAGAACACGCACCCCATGGCGCACCCGACCTGGGTGGAGATGCAGATGGTCTTTCGCGAGTGGTCGACGCCGACCCCGTCCTGGGGCGCGCGGATGATGACCGTCTCGATGAGCGAGCGGTCCTCCAGCTCGAGAAGCAGCTTGTCCGTCACGTCGGCCGAGTGCCGGTTGAGGACGAGGGAGGCCGGCATGAGCGTGAAGGTGGCCTCGAGCCACGAGCGCAGGCCCTTGGGCAGGTTGGTCATCTCGGCCCACGAGCGCGCCCGCCTCTTGTAGACCCAGTCGAGGACCTGGCGGGCGCGGAAGGGCTTCTCCCCCCGGCCGTCAAGGGCCGCGGAGAGCGAGGCAAGCGTCTCGCCCGTGAGCGGGGGCCTCTCAGGCGCGAACTTCATCGCGCGGGCGCACCGCCCTGTTGAGGGCGCTCACGATCGCCTTGATCGACGCGAGCTCGATGTTCGTGTCGACCCCGGCGCCGAAGTAGGCGGCCCCGCGCTCCAGCTTGATCTGGATGTAGCTCACGGCCCTCGCCTCGGCGCCGGCCCCGAGCGAGTGCTCGGAATAGCTGACGACGCCGAACCTCGGGAGGTCGGTCGGCTCGAGCGAGCGCACAAACGCGTCGATCGGCCCGTTGCCCGACCCGGCGAGCTTCAGGGGCTTTCCCTCGAGGACGACCCGGGCCTCGCACTTCACCTTCGAGTCGCGCTCCGAGGTCTTGAAATGCTCGAGGGCGAGCGGCGAGGTCCGCCCAAGGTACTCGCGCTCGAACGCCTCGAGGATGTCCGCGGAGGCGAGCTCCGTGCCCTTCGCGTCGGCGAGGTCGTTCACAACCCTGCCGATCTCGCGGTGCATGAGCTTCGGCAGCTGGTAGCCGAACTCGCTCTCGAGCACGTAGGCCACTCCGCCCTTCCCGGACTGCGAGTTTATCCGGATGATCGCGCGGTAGCTCCGCCCGATGTCGGCGGGGTCGATCGGGATGTAGAGCACGTCCCAGGGCTTCCCGGGTTTCTGGTGCGCCAGCGACTTCTTGATCGCGTCCTGGTGGGAGCCGCTGAAGGCCGTGAAGACGAGCTCGCCCGCGTAGGGCAGGCGCGGGGGCACCTCGAGCTTGGTGCAGCGCTCGTAGACGTCGCGGATCGCGTTCAGGTCGCCCAGGTCCAGGCCCGGACTGATACCCTGCGTGTAGAGGTTGAGCGCGACCGTGACGATGTCCAGGTTGCCGGTCCTCTCGCCGTTGCCGAACAGGGTCCCCTCGACGCGGTCCGCCCCGGCCAGGAGCGCGAGCTCGGTCGCGGCGACCCCGGTCCCCCGGTCGTTGTGGGTGTGGAGCGAGACGATCGTCGCGTCGCGTCGCGTCAGGTGCCCGCACATCCACTCGATCTGGTCCGCGTGGACGTTGGGCGTCGTGTACTCGACGGTCGCGGGAAGGTTCAGGATGATCCTGTCCGACGGCGTGGGGCCCCACGCGTCGGTCACCCGCTCGCAGATCTCGAGCGCGAACTCGAGCTCGGTGCTGGTGAAGCTCTCCGGGGAATACTCAAGGCGCATGCGCGTCCCCGCCGCCACGAGGTCCCTGCTGTCGCGCCTGACCTGCAGGACCGAGTTCACGGCTATCGCGGCGATCTCCTCCCTCGGGAGGTTGAAGACGTACTCGCGCTGGCGGGGCGACGTGGAGTTGTAGAGGTGGAAGATCACGTTCCTGGCGCCCCTCACCGACTCGAGCGTGCGCGCGATCAGCTCCGCGCGGCACTGGCAGAGGACCTGGATGGCGACATCGTCCGGGACGAGCCCCCCCTCGATGAGGCGCCGGGTGAAGTCGAACTCGATCTGGGATGCCGAGGGGAACCCCACCTCGATCTCCTTGAAGCCGATCTTCACCAGCATCTCGAAGAACTCGATCTTCTCCTCGACGCTCATCGGCTGCGCGAGGGCCTGGTTCCCGTCCCGCAGGTCGACGCTGCACCATATCGGCGCGCGCGTGAGCGTCCGGTCCGGCCACTGGCGGCCGGGCAGGGCCACGGGGGGGAAGGGGGCGTATTTCTGGGCAGGGTCTGGCTGCATGTGAGGGAAGAGTTGAGATTGGCGGAAACAGGGCGGGAGCACAACGCCGGCCCGGCCGTTGGGGCGGCCGCGGCGAAAGGGGGGAACCAGGCCTGCGCACGACCCGCCGCTCTGCGGCGTCCTCTAGAGGTCGTGCGCGAAAGTAAGTCGAAGGGCCTGGAAGGCGGGTGCCATCTCTGGGCGATTCATCGCCCCGCCCGCCCCGAATGTCAAGGGGTCCGGGACCCCGGGGGATTGCGGTAACCCCGGGGCCGCCACCGGCGTCTTGCAGTATGTGCCTGATGATGCATCGATCCTAACATGCCTGACGACCAGTCGTTTGATCTGGCTGGCTGTCTTGATCGCGTGCGCAAACGCGATCAGGTTGCTGCGCGGGAGCTTGTGGAGCACCTCCATCCCCTCGTCATCCGGATCGCGCGCTCCCACCTGCCCCGCAGGGTGGCCGAGGAAGACCTTGCCCAGGACATATTTCTGAAGATGTTCACGCGAATCGAGCAGTACCAGGGAAACGTCCCCTTCACCCACTGGGTGTCGCGGATAGCGGTGACGACCTGCATCGACCACCTGCGGGCGCAGAAGCGCCGGCCGGAGCTGCGCTGGGCGGACCTTTCCGAGCGCGAGACCGACGTGCTCGACTCGGCGATCACGAACGAGAACGACGTCGCCCCGGACGACGCCCTCGCGGCCCGCGAGCTCGTCCAGAAGCTCCTGGAGCGCCTCAAGCCGGAGGACCGGATGGTCGTCCAGTACCTGGACCTCGAGCAGAAGACCATCGCCGAGATCAGCGCCCTCACCGGGTGGAACCAGACGCTTGTCAAGGTGCGGGCCTTCCGCGCCAGACGGAAGTTGCAACGCCTTTACCGCGAACTTACAGAGAGTGAACGCCCATGAATAAGCACGACCAGTCTTTGCGCAGGCTCGTGGAGGCCGCGCGCCGGGCCCCCCTCTCCGGGGACGAGGCCGCGCCCTTCGGGTTCTCGACCCGGGTGGCGGCGCGGGCGTTTGACGCGGCCCCCGCTTCCTCGCCGAGCTTTGCCCGCCTCTCCCTGCGGGTGGCCGGGATCGCCTGCCTGTTCGCGGTCGCGGCCGTCGGCGTCAACTTCAGGGCGATCGCGAGCGCGCTTGACGACGAGACGGCCGTCGCCGCCGGCGACGACCCCGTCTCCGACGTCGTGAGCCTCGATTCCTGACCCAATGGCAAAGACCTGGCAGATCATCCTGGCGACCGTCGCCATCTTCGCCGCGGGGCTCGTGACCGGCGGGGCCACGGCCATCGGCGTCGTCAGGTGGGTGGCGCGCCACCGCGCGATGAACGCGGCGCAGCCGGGCATGTTTGGGCAGCGCCCCGGGCAGGTCCAGCAGCTCAACCCCGCGCTCATGCGCAACTTCGCCATGCAGCTCGACCTGACCCGCGAGCAGCGCATGAGGATCGGGGTCATCATGAGGCGGGCCTCGAGGCTCATGCAGGAGGAGATCGGCGACATCCTGACGCCCGAGCAGAGGGTCAGGTTCGAGGAGCTCATCCGCGAGCAGAGGGCCAGGATACAGCTTTTCAGGCAGGGCCAGATGCAGCAGCAGCAGATGCAGCAGCCCCCGCCGTTGCGGGCCGGGCCGTAGCCCCCAGAAAATGGGTGTTGCGCGCCCGCGCGGGCGGGGCATGTTGCGCCTCGGCCAGGCGCCATGCATGGGCAGGCGCGCGAACCCCGCCAGGGCCGGAAGGCAGCAACGGTACCGACGTCCTACCAGTGCCGTGGAGTGCCTGGCCACCTCCTCTTCTCCCTCGACCCTCCCTTGTCCGCCACAGGCTACCAGGTCATCGCGCGCAAATGGCGGCCGCAGACGTTTGGCGACGTCGTCGGCCAGGACCACGTGGTGCGAACACTCAGGAACGCGATCAGCCGCGGCCGGATCGCCCACGCCTACCTGCTGGTCGGCCCGAGGGGGACCGGCAAGACCTCGATCGCGAGGATCTTCGCGAAGGCGCTCAACTGCACGGGCGGCCCGAAGGCCGACTTTGACCCCGCGGATCCGGCGGTCGTCTCGATAGCCGAGGGCAGCCACCTGGACGTGATCGAGATCGACGGGGCCTCCAACAACAGCGTCGACCAGGTGCGCGACCTCCGCGAGACCTCGCGCTACGTCCCCGCCCAGGGAAAGTACAAGATCTACATCATCGACGAGGTGCACATGCTCTCGTCGGCCGCGTTCAACGCGCTCCTGAAGACGCTCGAGGAGCCCCCGGCCCACGTGAAGTTCGTGTTCGCGACAACCGAGGTGCAGAAGGTCCTGCCCACGATCCTCTCGCGCTGCCAGCGCTTCGACCTGAAGCCGATACCGGCCGGCCTGATCGTGGGGCGCCTGAAGGCGATCGCCGCGGACGAGAAGGTGAGGGCGGACGACGCGGCGCTCGCGTGCATCGCGAGGCTCGCGGACGGAGGCATGCGCGACGCCCAGTCGATCCTCGACCAGATGATCGCGTTCTGCGGGGGCGAGATAGCCGAGGCCGACGTGCTCGACGTCTACGGGCTCGTCGCCGGCTCGAAGGTCGCCGAGCTTGCCGCTGCTGCCGCCGGCGGCGATCGACTCGAGAAGCACGGTCCTGACCAGCGCCTGCAGGTCGGTGAGGAGCCGCACCAGGTCGCGGCCCGCCGAGTCGCACTCGTCGACGATCGCGAC